>JALOSQ010000030.1 GCA_025458335.1 Ideonella sp. | reverse complement strand
GGTCCCGGGCAAGTCCCCGGGCAGCTACAGCATCGACCACACCGCCGGCTCGTACGTGTTCGACCCGCAGGGCCGGGTGCGCCTGTTCGTGCGCTACGGGACCGGTGCGCAGGCCCTGGCATCGGATCTGCAGAAGCTGCTGGCCGGCGCCTGAGCGCCGACACAGTCCGCTCGCGCCGAGCCAGTGAGCCGTGCGTCGGCCTTGAGCAGACGCGTTTCGCGAACGCGCGTTCGACCGGCGCCGGGGTCGTCAGGCGACGCCCCGGGCGACACAGGCCCTCAGGGCCGCGCCTCGAGGGCCTTGCGCATCTTCTTCATCGCCGCGGACTCGATCTGCCGGATCCGCTCAGCGCTCACCCCGTACTCGGCGGCGAGTTCGTGCAGCGTCATGCCGCCACTGGCGTCGTCGTTGACCTTGAGCCAGCGCTCCTCGACGATCCGCCGGCTGCGCGCGTCCAGCACCTCGAGGGCCTGCAGGATGCCTTCACCCGCGATCCGGTCGCGCCGACGGGCCTCCAGCACGCGCGTCGGCTCGCTGGATTCGTCAGCCAGGTAGGCGATCGGCGAGAACGCCTCCTCGCCATCCTCGACGGGGGCCTCCAGCGCGATGTCGCCGCCGGCGAGGCGAGTCTCCATCTCGAGGACCTCTTCCGGCTTGACGTTCAGTTCGCGGGCGACACGGTTGGCCTCGGCGGGCGTCAGCGTGGCGCGGTGGGTCTCGCCGTCGGCCGCCTCGCCCTTGAGGCCTTGCTTCATCGAGCGCAGGTTGAAGAACAGCTTGCGCTGGGCCTTGGTGGTGGCCACCTTCACCATGCGCCAGTTGCGCAGGATGTACTCGTGGATCTCGGCCTTGATCCAGTGCAGCGCATAGCTGACGAGCCGCACGCCCTGCTCGGGGTCGAAGCGCTTGACGGCCTTCATCAGGCCGACATTGCCTTCCTGGATCAGGTCGCCCTGCGGCAGTCCGTAGCCCAGGTACTGCCGCGACACCGACACCACCAGGCGCAGGTGCGACAGCACCATCTGCCCCGCCGCGTGCAGGTCGCCCGTGTCGCGGAAACGGCGCGCCAGGGAGCGCTCCTCTTCGGCCGTCAGCATCGGCATGCGGTTGACCGCGGTGACATAGGCGTCGAGGTTGCCCAGCGAGGGCACCATGGCCCACGGGTCGCGCAGCGCGAGCGTGCCGACGCCGGGGTTCACAGCCGAGGGGGTGGGCGTGTTCATGCAGTTGTTGACCTCATGGAAACCCGTAAGGTTCCGCGACTTTAGCACTCGACGCGCGCGAGTGCTAAACCGGCACGGAATCAAGTGAGCAAATGCACACTTACTACTTCGCTCATGCCGTCGGGATTGAGGCACCGTTCGCGTCGGCGTCGACCGCCGCCCGAACAAGGCCCTCAGTGCTTACAAGCCATCACAAGCTTGCGTTGAGATCCGTTCTTGATGGGACGATCATCCCAAGAGATGGACGCCCCCACGGTCTCGAACCAGGTGCTCGCCGCCGCCGTCCTTCGGCTGCTGCGGCCACTCGTGCGCGTGCTCTTGCGTCACGGCGTCGCGTTCGGGGCGTTCGAGGCGCTGGCCAAGCAGGCTTACGTCGACGTGGCGCTAGCCGACTTCGGCCTGCCAGGCAAGCGGCCGAGCCTGTCGCGGGTCTCGATCCTCACCGGGCTGACGCGCAAGGACGTGCAGCGCTGGGCCCGCGGCGACGCCGAGCCGGCCGAGGCGTTGGCTAGCGAGCGCTACAACCGCGCCGCGCGTGTGCTGGCCGGCTGGATCCGCGATCCGCGGTTCCACGACGCCCGCGGTACGCCAGTGCCGCTGCCGATCGACGGCGATCCGAGCTTCTCGGAACTCGTGCGCCTGCACAGCGGCGACATGCCCGCGCGCGCCGTGCTGGACGAACTGCTGCACGTGGGTGCGGTCGCGGCCCAGGACGACGGC
The DNA here is from genome assembly GCA_025458335.1 of Ideonella sp. Classification (GTDB taxonomy): domain Bacteria; phylum Pseudomonadota; class Gammaproteobacteria; order Burkholderiales; family Burkholderiaceae_C; genus JAIYCR01. Next base: position 30,991 of record JALOSQ010000030.1, on the reverse strand, counting down.
CGCTTCGTGCCGGTCGCCCGGGCCTACGTGCCCCAGCGAAGCGAGGCCGACAAGCTCCTGATCCTCGGCCACGACGTGGCCGACCTCATCGAGACGATCGACCACAACATCCGGCACGGCGCGACCGACCCGCGGTTCCAGCGAAAGGTGATGTACGACAGCATTCCGGTGGACGAACTGCCGGAGTTCCGTCGCCTCAGCGCGACGCAGGCGCAGGCGCTGCTGGAGCACTTCGACGCCTGGCTGTCACGGCGCGACGCCGAGCTCGGTCCGCAGGACGACCCGCAGCCGCGGGCCCGCGTCGGGCTGGGCATCTACTACTTCGAGGAACGCCGCATGGCCGGCGGTTCCGGCGCGGAGGACGTCTCGCCATGAACAAGACGCTGCAGTGGCTCAAGACCGCATTCGCCGCCGGACTCGTGCTCGCGATGGCGGCGTGCGGCGGTGGCATCGGCGGCACCGGCTCGCCCCAGTCGGGCACGCTCCGGATCGGCCTGACCGATGCGCCGGCCTGCGGCTACGACGAGGTGAACGTGGCGATCCGCGCGGTGCAGGTGCACCAGGTGGCGTCAGCGGGCGAAACGGACGCCGGCTGGCGCACGGTGGTCGACTTCGCAGACGCTCCGCGGCGCTTCGACCTGCTCAAGCTCACCAACGGCGTGATCGCCGAGCTCGGCCAGGCCGAGCTGCCCGCCGGCACGTACACGCAACTGCGTCTCCTGCTCGCACAGAACACGCCCGGCAACCCGCTGGCCAATTCCGTCAAGCCAACTGGCGGCAGCGAGCGACCCCTCGACACGCCGAGCGGCCAGCAGACGGGCCTCAAGCTGAACGTCGACATCACCGTGCCCGAGGGCCAGCTGGCCGACGTGGTGCTCGACTTCGACGCCTGCCGCTCGGTCGTCAGGGCGGGGAACTCGGGCAAGTTCCTGCTCAAGCCGGTCATTGCCGTGCTGCCGCGCCTGAGCGACGCCGGATTGCGTGTCATCGGATTCGTCGACCCGGCCATCGCGTCGGGGTCCACCTCCGTGTCGGTCCAGCAGGGCGGGCGCGTGATCCGGGCGACGCCGCCCGTCGCGTCCGGCAGCGGCCAGGAGGGGCGCTTCGAGCTCAACCTGTTGCCTCCCGGGGCGTACGACCTGGTGGTCACCGCGCCGGGTCGCGCCACTGCCGTGATCACCGGCGTCCCGGTGCAGGCGGCCACGCCGACGCTGGTGGGCTCCGCCACGGTCCGCATCGCGCCGCCGACGAGTGCCGAGCGCACGATCGACGGCGCCGTCGCGCTGACCCCACCGGTGACGGACAACCTCTCGACCGTGCGCATCCTGCAGGCCCTGGCGGGCGGTCGCACGGTCGAAGTCGCCGGGCGCCCGGTCAATGCGGCCGACGGTTCCTTCGGCTTCTCGTTGCCGATAGCAGCACCCCAGCGGGCGGCCTACGCGGCCAGCCCGGCCTCGATCACGCTGACCGCCGATGCCCCGGCGGCCGGGCTGTACCGGGCCGAGGCCACCGCGCCGGGCTTCGCGACCGTGAAGGAGCAGGACGTCAATCTCAATCTGCCCGCGGTGCCGCCGCTGAGCTTTGCGTTCCCCTGAAGCCGACGTGAAGGGCGGTCGGACGGCGCTTGCCCCGACCCCGCGTCGGTCGCGCGCAGGGCCGGGCGTCAGCCGAAGGCGGTGTCGGCCTCGTCGAGCCGCTGGTCGACGACCCGCAGCAGCTCGGACACGCTCACCGGCTTGGTGAGGTACGCCGACGCACCGGCAGCGAGCGCCGCGTCGACCTGGCTGGCCATCGCATCCGCCGACACCACGACGACCGGGACCGATCGCAGCGCCGGATCGGCACGAAGCGCCGCCAGCACGTCGAGGCCGGTGCCGTCGGGCAGGTGCATGTCGAGCAGGATCAGGTCGACTCGCTGGCGAGCCAACCGTGCCAGGCCCTGGGCCACCGTGGTCGACACCTCGAGCCGGACCTGCGGGCGTTGCGCCAGGATGCCGCGCATCACCTCGATGTTGGTCTCGTTGTCCTCGACGTAGTGCACCACCCGCTGGTGGTAGGCGAGTTCCGGATCGTCGGCCCTGGGTTCCGGTTCCGCGGCCGTGTCGGCCACCGGGGCGCGGGGCAGGCTGAGCACGAATCTCGACCCTTCGCCGCTGCGGCTGCGGGCCGTGAGCAAGCCGTCCATCAGTTCGGCGAGGCGCCGGCTGATGACGAGCCCGATGCCCGTGCCCTCGGTGCTGGTGCGCTCGCGTCCCAGGCGGTTGAACGGCTCGAACAGGTGCGCCAGCTGCTCGTCGGTCATCCCGAGCCCGGTGTCGCTGACGTCGATCTCGACGCGGTGGCCGTCGGCGGCGAGGCGCGTCGTCAACTCGATGCGGCCACCGTCGCGGTTGTACTTGACCGCATTGGTCAGCAGGTTCGTCAGGATCTGCTTGACCCGTGTCGCATCGCCGACGACCCGCGCGGCGGCCGGATCGATGTGCGTGCTCAGCGTCAGCCCGCGCCGCAGGGCGTCACGTTCGATCAGGGCGGCCGAAGCGTCGACCTGCTCGCGGATGTCGATCGGCTCGAGCTGCAGCCGCAGCGTGCCCGACTCGATGCGCGAAAGGTCGAGCACGTCGTTGATCATCTCGAGCAGGTGCCAGCCGGCCTGCTGGATCTGCGACACCCACGGCCGCTGAGCGTCGCTCAGCGGGCTGCGCTGGTCGAGTTCGAGCAGCTGCGCGAAGCCGAGCATCGCGTTCAGCGGCGTCCGCAGCTCGTGGCTCATGCGCGAGAGGAAGTCGCTCTTCGCCCGATTGGCGGCCTCTGCGGTCTCGCGTGCGCGCTCGGCCTCGGCCAGCCGCAGCTGCTCGGTGATGTCCTCCGCCACGCCCACGATCCGGCGCGGCTGGCCGTTCTCGTCACGCAGCGTCGAGACGACCGACCGGACCCAGACCCGTCGGCCGTCGCGCGCGATGTAGCGCTTGTTCAGGCGGTAGCCGGGCAGCTCGCCACGCACCAGGCGCACGGACAGCTCCATTTCCTGGTTCAGGTCCTGCTCGTCGGTCAGGTCCTGGGCGCGGCGCTGCGCGAGCTCGTCGGGCGAGTACCCCAGCAGCTCGCAGAACTTCGGGTTGGCCTGGCGGATCTGGCCGGACAGGTCGGTGTAGACGACCCCGATCGGCACCGTGTTCAGGATGTTGCGAAAGCGCTGCTCGCTCTCGCGCAAGGCCGATTCGGCACGGGCACGCTCTCGTGCCTGCGCCTCGAGCTGCGCCGTGCGCGCACGCACCGCGGCCTCGATGCGGCGGGTGCGCCCGGTCACGATGAGCATCAGCGCGCCGAACATCGCGGTGGCCAGCAGACCGAGCAGCGCGAACATCCAGACATTCGTCGGCCCGAGGCCCTCTGGCGCGGACGCGTCGCGTCGCACCGCGACCTGCCAGACCTGGCCAGCGACCGACACCGTCGAGCGCTGGAGCGGCTCATCGTGCGGACCGGCCGCCTCGCAGCCCGGCGTGCCCCAGAGGCGGCGCACGGGTTCCGGTGCATCGGCGTCGAACAGGCACAGCACCGTGCCGGCCGGCGCGGCGGAGAGCGCGGGCAGCACGAGGTCGTCCAGCCGCAGGACCACCGACACGACACCGCGCAGGGCACCGGCGCCGCTACCGTCGGGCACGCGCACAGCGCCGTGGACCGCGACCACGGTGCCCGACCCGGAGGTGCCGGGGTTGAGCACGAACGGGTCGCTGGTCGCGGCACGGCCGTTGGCGATCGTGCTGCGGGCGGCCTCCCGCGCCGCGCCGATTGACAGCAGGTTGACGCCGAGCGCTTCCTGCTGACCGGCCAGCGGCTCGACGAACCGCATCGCGAGGACCTCCTCGCCGGGGCCGATCGGCGCCGCGGTCGACTGGCCCGGGTCCGGGAGGTTGAACACCCGGTAGCTCGCGAACTCCGGACGTCCCTCGGCGCGGACCGCGGCCTCCAGCGCCGCAGCCTGTCCTGGCGGCACGGGCACGAACCACGCGATGGCGCTGACCGGCATGTCGGCGGCCAGCCACGGGGCGGCGAGCGTCGCGAACAGGGCCCGGTCGACGCCGCCGGTGACGGCGATCGCGCCGCGCACGGCCTCCAAGGCGTGCTGGGCATCGCGGGCCCGCACTTCGAGCGCGCTGCGCACCTGGCGAGCCGCAGCCTCCGTCTGCTGCGCGGCCTGCTCGCGCTCCCAGCTCTGCACCAGGACGATCGCGAGCGCCGTCACCGCGGTGGCGACCATCAGGGGCAGGCCCACGTTCACCCGGCGCGGAGCCCAGTCGCTGCGCGGCTGGCCGATGAGGGTCAACGCGATGGGCGCACCGATCAGCACCCCCAGCGCGTCGCCGACCAACCAGGTCAGCCACGACACCGCGAGACCGCTCGGCGGGATGGCCCCCGTGGCGACGAGCGCCGCGTGCGCGACGCTTGCGCTGATCGCACAGCACCCGGCGCCGACGGCCATGAAGCGCAGCACGTCGCGCGGTTCGGTGAGACCGGGCGCCACCCGGAAGACCTGCCGCAGCAGCGCGCGCGCAGCCAGCGCCTGCAGCGTCGCGCCCGCGCCGATCGCCGCGGCCGCGGCCACGGTGGACGGCCCGATGGGGCCCAGGCTCGTCGCGTGGCCCAGGTTGACGGCGACGCTGCCGAGCGCGGTGCCGATGGCGGCCGGCAGACCGAACACGAGCGTGGCGGCCAGCGCGAGGCCCGCGGCCGGGTACATCGGCGAGGCGGGGCTGGGGGAGATCGCCAGCAACATGCCGAGCCAGCCCAGCACGGCATAGGCGATCGCGGTGCCTGCCACCACCAGCGCCCACGGCGGCGCGCTCGCACGCGGCATCGGGCGCCCGGTTCGCGAGGGGTGGGTGTCGGTCGGTCGCGAAGAGCGCGCGGCGCCCGGATGCGTGGCCAGGCGCGACTCCGGCAGCCGGGTCGACGAGGGGCCGGCCGCCGAGTCGAGCGGCACTGCGCTCGTGGTCGTGGTCATCCCGACGCCCGGCGAGCGGCCTTCACACGTTGAAGAGGAAGTTCATCACGTCGCCGTCGCGCACCACGTAATCCCGGCCTTCGGCGCGCATCTTGCCGGCCTCGCGGGCGCCCTGTTCACCGCCGTGTGCGACGTAATCGTCGAAGGCGATGGTCTGCGCGCGGATGAAGCCGCGTTCGAAGTCGGTATGAATGACGCCGGCCGCTTGCGGGGCGGTGTCGCCGACGTGGATCGTCCAGGCCCGGACCTCCTTCGGTCCGGCCGTGAAGTAGGTCTGCAGCCCGAGCAGCTTGAACGCCGCGCGGATCAGGCGGTTGAGGCCGGGTTCGTCCTGGCCCATCTCGGCCAGGAACAGGACCCGGTCCTCGTCGCCCATGTCCGCCAGCTCGGCCTCGGTCTTCGCGCAGATCGCCACCACCGGGGCACCCTGCCGGCCGGCGTGGTCGCGCAGCCGGTCGAGCAGCGGGTTGTCCTGGAACCCGTCCTCGGCAACGTTGCCCACGTACATCGCGGGCTTCGCGGTGATGAGGCACAGCGGCCGCAGCACCGCGAGCTCCTCCTTGGCGAAGTCGATCGTGCGCACGGGCTGGCCCTGGTTGAGCGCCGTTTCGCACTTCTTCAGCACGTCGACGAGGCGCTGGGCTTCCTTGTCGCCGCCCGCCTTGGCCACCTTGGTGGTGCGTGCCAGGGTCTTCTCGACGGTGGCGAGGTCGGCCAGGCACAGCTCGGTCTCGATGACCTCGATGTCGGCGATCGGGTCGACCTTGCCGGCGACGTGGATGACGTTCGGGTCCTCGAAGCATCGCACCACGTTGACGACCGCGTCGGTCTCGCGGATGTGCGCGAGGAACTGGTTGCCCAGGCCTTCGCCCTTGCTCGCCCCGGCGACCAGGCCGGCGATGTCGACGAACTCGACGATCGCCGGCACCACCTTCTCGGGCTTGACGATCGAGGCCAGCCGGGCGAGCCGCGGGTCGGGCAGCTCGACGATTCCCACGTTGGGCTCGATCGTGCAGAACGGGTAGTTCTCGGCGGCGATGCCGGCCTTGGTCAGGGCGTTGAAGAGCGTGGACTTGCCGACGTTGGGCAAGCCGACGATGCCGCACTTGAGGCTCATGATGGGACGGCGCCGGCCGCCGCCGCGCCGAAGCCGCTCGGGGCGTCCGGTCGAGGGCGGTGCCCGGCGGTAACGGCGGATGAAAGGGACGGGATTCTAGAGGCGGCTCTACACTGACGAGATGAACGCTCCGGCCCGCTGTTCGCCGTCCGTCGAGTTCGTCGCGCCGACGGGCGCTTCGCGGCCGTGAAGCGCAGCGCCGAGTGCGTTCGCGTCCAGGGCAGCGGCCCGGTCGGCATGGCCCTGGCGCTTGCCTTGGCGCGGCTTGGCCTGCACGTGCAGTGGATCGCGCCGGCCGAGCGGATCGCTGCGCCCGGTGACGTCCGTGCGTATGCGCTGAACCCGGCCTCGGTGGCGCTGCTGCGCGAGTTGCGCGTCTGGGATGCGATGCCCGAGGACGGTGTCACGCCGGTTCGCGACATGCGGGTGGAGGGGGATCGGCCGGGGGCCGTGCTCGAGTTCACCGCGTGGCAACAACGGGTCGGCGAACTGGCGTGGATCGTCGACGCGGCCGAGCTCGAACGGGCGATGCGCACGGCGATCGGCTTCGCCCCGGCGATCGAAATCGTCGGGTCGGCGACCGCGCCCGGCGCCCCGCCGGCACTGGTCGCGCATGCCGAAGGGAAGCACGCCGCGTCGCGCGAGGCCCTGGGCGTCCGGTGGACCCGTCATGACTATGGCCAGGTGGCGGTGGCGGCACGCCTGGTGGCCGACCGTCCGCACGCCGGCGTGGCGTGGCAATGGTTCCGCTCGCCTGACGTGCTGGCCCTGCTGCCCTTCGAACGCCCGCGAGCGGGGTGCAGCTATGGCCTCGTGTGGTCGCAGCCGGCCGAGCGCGCGAAGAGCCTGCTGGCGCTCGAACCCGCCGCCTTCGAGGCGGCGCTGGCCGAGGCCACGGGCCGGGTCGCGGGGCGGCTCGAACTCGCCGGCGATCGCGTCGGCTGGCCGCTGGCCCTGGCGCAGGCCGACCGCTGGTGCGGGCCCGGCTGGGTGCTGCTGGGCGACGCGGCGCACGTCGTGCATCCGCTGGCCGGGCAGGGCCTGAACCTGGGTCTCGCCGACGTGGCCGCGCTGGCGCAGACGCTCGGCGGCCGCGAGCCCTGGCGCTCGGTCGGCGACGAGCGTCTGCTGAGGCGCTACGAGCGGGCACGCCGCGGCCCGACCGCGGCCATGGCGCAGGTGACCGACGGCCTGCTCCACTTGTTCGCTGCCGACGCGGGGCCGATCCGCGCGGTTCGCAACACCGGGCTCGTTCTGGTGAATCATGCAGGTTGGCTGAAGCGCTGGCTCGCCGAGCGGGCGCTGCATGGCTGAGGACTTCTAATGACCGTACTGATGCCTTTCGCGCGCCGCGCGCCTGCCGTCGCCCGTTCCTCGCGGGGCGGGGCCGTGCCCGTCGTCCTCGCCCTGGTGGCGGGTCTGGCGGTGGGCGCCGGGGGGATGATGCTCGCCGGGCGCGCCGGCGCGCCGCCGGCGGCCCCGTCCGCGTCGCCCGGCGGGTCGACGCCCGTGCCGGCGAGCTCGGCCGCTCCGGGCGAGGCGGCGATCCGCGAGACGCTGACGGCTCGCATTCCCGACCTGCCGAAGATCGACGAGGTGAGTTCGACCCCGATCGCCGGCGTGTACGAGGTGCGCATCGGCGGCGACGTCATCTACAGCGACGAGCGCGGCGCCTTCCTGTTGCAGGGCAGCCTGATCGACACGGCGACGCGCACCAACCTCACGCAGGAGCGGCTCGACAAGCTCAGCGCGATCGACTTCGCCTCGCTGCCGTTGCAGGATGCGATCGTCTGGACGCAGGGCAAGGGCACCCGCAAGGTGGCGGTGTTCGCCGACCCCCTGTGCGGCTTCTGCAAGCGCTTCGAGCAGCAGCTGGGCGACGCGAAGGACGTGACCGTCTACACCTTCCTGCTGCCGATCCTCGGACCCGAGTCGGCGGTGAAGTCGCGCAACATCTGGTGCGCGAAGGACCGTACCGCCGCGTGGCGCGCCTGGATGGTCGAGAACAAGGCGCCAGCCGACGCCGCCGCGTCCTGCGACACGGCCGCCCTCGAGCGCAACCTCGCGCTGGGCCGGAAGCACCGCGTCAACGGCACCCCGGCCCTGGTGTTCGAGGACGGCAAGCGCGTGCCGGGCGCGATGCCGCCGGATGCCCTCGAGCGCCAGCTCGCCGCCAGCACGCGCAGGTCCTGATGGGGGGGGCACCGACGGCAGCAGCCCGTGCGCTGGGGTTTGCCGGACTGATCCCGTTCGTTGCCGCCGCCGTGGGGGCCTGGGTGCTGCCGAGTGCGGCGGCCGATGCCGCACGCGTGGCGCTCGTCGCCTACGGCGCGACCATCGCATCGTTTCTCGGAGGCATCCACTGGGGCTTCGCGATGCGTCGCGACGTCGCCCCGACGCCTCTGCTCGCGTGGGGCGTGGTGCCTTCGCTCGTGGCCTGGGGTGCGTTGCTGCTGCCGGCCGCTGCCGGGGCCCTCGTGCTGGCGGCCGTGCTCGTGGCCTGCTACCTGCGTGATCGGTCGGTCTTCCCGCGCGAGGGCGCCGGCGCGTGGCTCGCGCTGCGCACGCCGCTGACGGCCGTCGCCACCGCGGCTTGCGTCGCCAGCGCGCTGGCGCCCTGACGATCGGATCTGCATGCCAAAGACGCCTGCTGCCGACCTGGTCGAGTACCGCATCGACGTCGCCGACGCGGCGGCCCATCGGTTCGCGGTCACGATGACCGTGCCCCGGCCGCCGGCCACGCTGCGACTGGGCTTGCCGGTGTGGATCCCGGGCAGCTACCTCGTGCGCGAGTTCGCGCGGCACCTGGGGCCGATCGAGGCGCTCCAGGGCCGGCGTCGCGTGGCCCTGGAGGCGATCGACAAGGCGAGCTGGCGCGCCCAGTGCCACGGCGACGCCGCGCTGGTCCTGCGCTACGACGTCTACGCGTTCGACGCCTCGGTGCGCACGGCGTGGCTCGACGACCGGCGCGGCTTCTTCAACGGCACCAGCCTGTGCCTGCGGGTCGAGGGCCGCGAGCACGGCGAGCACCGGATCGTGATCGGCGACCTGCCGGCCGGCTGGCGCGTCGACACGGCGATGACCGCCGAACGTGTCGACCGGCGCGGCCGCGGCCGCTACCGCGCCGCGGGCTACGACGAGCTGGTCGATCATCCGTTCGAGCTCGGCACCGGCTGGCGCGGGCGTTTCGAGGTCGGGGGCGTGCCGCATGGACTGGTGGTGGCTGGCGCGCTGCCCGACTTCGACGCCGAGCGCCTGCTCGCGGACGTCCAGCGGGCGTGCGAGGCGGCGGTGCAGTTCTGGCATGGGCCGGCTGCGGGACGCGGCCGCCGGCGGGGGGATGCGGCGCTGCCCTTCGACCGCTACCTGTTCCTGCTCAATGCGGTCGATGAAGGCTACGGCGGCCTGGAACACCGGGCCAGCACGGCCCTGATCGCCAGCCGTCGGGACCTGCCCCGGCGGGCGGCGGGCCCGGCTGGTGCCACCGAGCCCCCCCACGCCCCGACGAAGCCCGAGCGCAGCGACGGCGAGGTGACGCTGCTCGGCCTGTTCGCACACGAGTACTTCCATGCCTGGAACGTCAAGCGGCTGCGCCCGCGCGACTTCGAGCCGCTCGACTACGCCCGCGAGAACTACACCCGCCTGCTGTGGTTCTTCGAGGGCTTCACCTCGTACTACGACGACCTGCTGCTGCTGCGCGCGGGCCTGATCGATGCGCCGCGCTACCTCAAGCTGCTGGCCCGCACCATCACCGGCGTGCTCGCCACCCCTGGGCGGCATCGACAGTCGGTCGCGCAGGCGAGCTTCGATGCCTGGATCCGCTACTACCGGCCCGACGAGAACACGCCCAACAGCACGGTCAGCTATTACGCCCAGGGGTCCCTCGTGGCGCTGGCGCTCGACCTCACCCTGCGCACCCGTCCGGGTGATGGAGCGCGCGGCTCGCTCGACGACGCGATGCGCGGGCTGTGGCGCACCAGCGGTGGCGGCCCGATCGACGAGTCCGACATCGCGTCCGCGCTGTCCACGGTGGCCGGGCGCCCGATGGCCGACACGCTTGCCGGCTGGGTGCACGGCGTCGGCGACCTGCCCCTGCAGGCGCTGCTGCACCGGGCCGGCGTGCGATGGCACCGCGGTGCCTGCAGCACGGCGCAGCGACTCGGCGTTCGGGCCAGCGAGTCGGCCCTCACCGGCGTCAAGATCACCCATGTCCTGGCCGGCGGGCTGGCCGCGCGCATGGGCTTGAATGCCGGTGACGAGTGGCTGGCGGTGGCGGGCTGGCGGTTGCGGCGCCTCGACGACCTGCCGCGCCTGCTGCCATCCCGCGGCCGGGCGCGGTGCCTGCTGGTGCGTGACCAGCGCGTCGTCGAGGTCGAACTGCCGGTGCGCGAGTTCGCCGCGACGGACCAGGATCCCGCGTCGCCGGTGATCAGCCTGGCGCTCGAACGGGAACCCGACGCGGCGGCTCTGGCGGTGCGGCGGGGGTGGCTGGGGGCCTGAGCATTGGCCTCGGGCCGTCGCCCCGCGGCACCGGCGGACGCGACGGCGACCCGCGCTCCAGGGCCGCCCCGGCCGCGCCTGCGGGCGCGCCGCACGACCTGGCTCGGCCTCGTCGGCCTCGTTGCGCTGGTCCATGCGGTCGCGCTGCACGCGTTGTCGTCCCGGCTGGCCGTCGCACCGCGTGACGAGCCACGGCGACTGACCGCCGTCTACGTGGCCGAACTGGTGCCGGCGCCCGCGCCCCGGGTGGCGCCGGCAGCGGCCGGTGGCGGCGATCGCCGCGCCGATCGCAAGGCTGATGGCGTCCGTTCTCGACCCATGGCGGCGACGCCCGTCGAGCCGGCGGCCTCCGCACCGTCCGAGCCCTCGCGCTCCGAGCCCGCGACCCCGGCGCCCCGGCCAGATGCGGCGCCACCGTCCGCGGCGGCCGCGAGTGACGCGCCGCCGGGCCCCGACGTCGACCCGTCGACCGTGCCGACGCCCGCGTTTGCGCTCGGGCTGGATCCCGAACGACGCGCAGACCTCGGCCCACCGCCCGTCCACGCCGGTGTCGCGGTCGATGCGCCAGGACCTCGGCCGCCCGACGCGCCCACGCCGGTCGACCCGGGATCCAGCGGTGTGCCCGGCGGCTCGTCGTTGACCCCCGCCGAGCCGCTGCCGGCGTTCGAATGGCCGCCGTCCACGCGCCTGAGCTACGTGCTGACCGGCTACTACCGCGGGGCGGTGCACGGCTTCGCCCAGGTCGAGTGGCTGCGCGAGGGCGAGCGGTACCAGGTCCACCTCGAGGTGATCGTGGGCCTGCCGGTGGCGCCCTTCATGACCCGACGGATGTCCAGCGATGGACGCCTGGGCCCCGACGGCCTGGTGCCCTGGCGCTATGACGAGGTGACCCGCATCGCGTGGCGACCCGAGCGTGTCGCCACGGTGACCTTCGACGCGACCGGCCTGCGCCTGGCCGACGGGCGCTGGCACCCGCGTCCTGCAGGCGTGCAGGACACGGCGAGCCAGTTCGTCCAGATGGCCTACCTGTTCAACCTCGAACCCGACCGCCTGACGCCCGGTCGCACGCTGGCGCTTCCGCTGGCGCTGCCGCGGCGCGTGGACACCTGGGTCTACGACGTCCTGGACGAGGAGTCGATCGACACACCCTTCGGACCGCTGGCGGCCATCCCGCTCAAGCCGCGGCCCCTGCCCGACAGCCGGGACACCTTGTCGGCCGAGGTCTGGATTGCGCCTTCCCTGCGCTTCCTGCCTGTGCGCCTGCGCATCCGCCAGGACGCCGAGACCTTCGTGGACCTGGTGCTGTCCCGGGCGCCGGAGATCGCGGCGCGCTAGCCCGCCACACCCTGCGCAGGCAGGGTCCGGCGTCCACGCTCAGCCCAGCGGGGTGTCGATGAAGAGGGTGCGGAACTCGGTGCCGGCGGCCGCACCGCGGCCCATCGCGAGCAGGCGCTCGGCCGACTCGAAGGCGAGCAGCACGTCGCGAACGTCGCGCGCCCGCTCGATCTTGAGCGCAACGCCTTCGGCGCTCGGCCCGAGCCGATCGTTGAGGTACCGGACCGCACGGCGCTTGCGCTCCTCCAGGGTGCGGCCGACGTCGACCTCCTGGGGGGCGGCCGGCGCAGGGGGCGGTGGCGGTGCCGCCACCGGCGCGGGCGCAGGTCTTGCCACCGGGCGCGCCTCGGTCACCGCCACGACCTCGATGAAGCCCTCGTCGAGCAACCAGCGCAAGGCGGCCTCCGGGTCCCCCATGATCATGGTGCGCAGCACCTCGTCGCTGCGCTGGCCGTCGACCATGATGAGCGCCCCCCGCATGCGCGGCGACAAGCCGTGCTGGCGCGTCTCGATCTCGCGTCGGCCCTTGTCGGTCTTGCGGTAAGTGGTCGGCATGCGGTCCGCGGCGGCAGGTCGATCCAGTGGAGATTAACCGTTCGTCCACGTCTACGACGCGGGCGGGTCGTCCGAGTTCTGCGGCGGACTGCCGCTCCGCCGTTCCCGCGACGGGGGCATCGCCACATGGCGAGCCGACCGGCGGGTCGCGCCGGTCCGGCGGCTGTGTCGCCTCCCGGTGCAGCCCGCCGCCGCGGCGGGCGGGCTGGTGTGTAATCGCCGCCACCACGGAGGCTCCAATGACCCACGAATGCATCCTCACCGACGTCCGCGGTGACGGCGACCGCCGGACCGGGCTGATCACCCTGAACCGGCCCAAGCAGCTCAATGCGCTGAACGACCGGCTCATGACCGAACTCGGTCAGGCCCTGCGCGCCTTCGATGCCGACGAGGCGATCGGCTGCATCGTCATCACCGGGAGCGACAAGGCGTTCGCCGCGGGCGCCGACATCTCGGAGATGGCCACGAAGACCTTCCAGCAGGCCTACGGTGAGGACTTCATCACACGCAACTGGGAGACGATCAGGCAGGTCCGCAAGCCGGTGATCGCGGCAGTGGCCGGCTTCGCCCTCGGCGGCGGCTGCGAACTGGCCATGATGTGCGACTTCATCATCGCCGCCGACACGGCGCGCTTCGGTCAGCCGGAGATCAAGCTCGGGATCATGCCCGGCGCCGGCGGCACCCAGCGGCTGCCACGGGCGGTGGGCAAGAGCAAGGCGATGGACCTCGTACTCACGGGACGCATGATGGATGCCGCCGAGGCCGAGCGTGCCGGGTTGGTCAGCCGCGTGGTGCCGGCGGCCGAGCTCCTGGCGACGGCGCTGTCCGCCGCGCAGACCATCTGCGAGTTCGGCGGGCCCGCGGTGATGATGGCCAAGGAGGCCGTCAACCGGGCCTACGAATCTTCGCTCGCCGAGGGCGTGCTGTTCGAGCGCCGCAACTTCCACGCGATGTTCGGCACCGAGGACCAGAAGGAGGGGATGGCCGCCTTCCTCGAGAAGCGAAAGCCGCAGTTCCGGCACCGCTGAAGCGCGGCGCCGCCGGATCCCCGGGGCTGATCAGCCGGGGATCCAGCCGTAAACCCGCTCGGGGAGCACACGCCCGAATGCCGCGGCGTCGACGGGCTTCGGCGTCAGGGCGAATGACGGATCCTGGGTCTCGCGCACCACGGACGCCGGCACAGGGCGTCCGTGGCGGTCGCTGAGCGTCGAGACGACCGGTGCGGCGCCGTTCGCCGTGCGCCGGATCACCACCGCCACCTCGCCGCTGGCCAAGTGCACGAGGGTGCCCGGGGGGTTCACGCCGACCGCCTTGACCAGCGCGACGGCCAGCGCATCACCGCCGGATTGCTGGAACAGCTGGGCCACGGCCACGCGTGGGGGCAGGGCGGCGCGCAGCGCACGAGGCGTGATCTTGGCCATGTACACGTCCGCGTAACGCAGCATCCGGGCCTGGTCGCTCACCTCGGCCCGGCCCGTCGGGTAGCCACTGCCGCCGGGGGTTTCGTGGTGGTCTCGAACGGCCTCGAGCCAGGCGGGCTCGACGACGCCGGCGGCCCGCAGCAGGTGGGCCGAGGTCTGCGGGTGGGCGCGGATGCGTTCGAGCTGCCGGCGCGTGGGCGGGTCCTTCTGCTCGGCCATCTGGGCCTGCAGGTCGAGCATCGACACGTTCATCGTGAGCGCCGCGGACACCACGAGCGACTGCTGCTCGGCCGGCCAGCCGGCCTGGGCCGAGGCCAGGCGGCACAGGAGGGCGCAGTGGATGGCGTGCGTGAGCGGGTAGAGCGCGAAGCGTCGATCCTCCTGCCGGTGGGCTGCGAACAGGGCGACGTCCGGATCGCGCTGCGCGAGCTCGATGACCCAGGCCGTGAATTCGGTCAATTCCGCCGCGACGTGCTGACCGGCGGCCACGGCCTTGAGCAGGCGGTCCAGCTGCCAGACCGCCTGCTCCCAGCGGTCGAACAGCGACAGGGCACGTGCGGCCGCTGCGGCTGGCGCCGCGACACCGGCCCGGGCGGCCTCGACCCGGGCGACGGCCGCGCGCTCGACCCAGGCCCCGCGCTCGATGAGCGCCGCCAGCTGCGAATCGCTGAGGATCTTCTGCCCCTCGTTGAGCAGCAGCCGGTTCAGGGCGTCGAACACACGGAACGGCAGCGGCTCTCCCACCGCCATCAGGTGGCTGACCTGCTCGAGCGGGACGCGTTCGGACGGAGGCGACATGCGAAGGGGCCTGGGGCCGTCGACGGGGCTGGTGCTTCGCCTGCAGGACCCGCTCGCGCGTGGTTCAGGGCTGCAGCCAGCGGCCGCCGGCCGGATCGAAGCGGGCCCGTCGGTGTCCCTGAGGGTGCAGCTCGAGCCAGTCCCAGGACAGCACCTGGGCCTCGATCACGGCGAACGCGCTCCGCTCGACCGGGCTGTCGCGCAGCGGCGAGCCGAGGGGTCGATCCGGCGCGTCGGCCGAGGGCGCCTGCGCGACCGGCGTGCCGGGCGGCAAGGGCGACAGGTAGTCGCGCGCGCCCGGCGACAGGCGGATGCGCGCCCAGCGCGACGACACGGCCAGTCCCGAGGCGAGCAACGACAACGACACCCGGCAGCGCAGTTGCCAGCTGCGTTTCCGCGACCAGGCCAGCAGCGTGCCCCTCGGATGACGCCGCAGCTGCAGCACCTTGCCGGACCGCTCGTCGGTGTAGATGCGCAGCAGGTGAGCCGCGGGCTCGACCTCCCGCAGCACCACGGTCCGGGCGTCGCCGACCTCGCCATCGGTCGTCGCGAGCACGATTTCTCGCCACTCGTGCTCGCGGTCGGTCGCGGCGGCGCTCAACTCCCGCCAGATGGCGGTGTCGATCTCGGCGAGGCTGGCCAGTCGCGGCGGCATGCGGAACCTCCGGCGCCCCCAGGGACGGTGCGTGTCCGATGGTGCCCGCGCGGCGGTGGCTGCGGGGGTGGGGGATTCGCCGATCCCGCCCAGCGGCGACGCCTGGCGGACCCTCAGGCCGATTCGCGCCGCAGGGCCGGGAACAGGATCACGTCGCGGATGCTCGGGCTGTCGGTGAGCAGCATGACCAGCCGGTCGATGCCGATGCCGCAGCCGCCTGCCGGCGGCATGCCCACCTCGAGCGCGCGGATGAAGTCGGCGTCGTAGTACATCGCCTCCTCGTCCCCGGCGGCCTTGTTGGCCACCTGCGCCTGGAAGCGGGCCGCCTGGTCCTCGGCGTCATTGAGTTCCGAGAAGCCGTTGGCGATCTCACGGCCGGTGATGAACAGCTCGAAGCGCTCGGTGATCGTCGGGTCGGCATCGCTGGCGCGCGCGAGCGGCGACACCTCGACCGGATAGTCGATGATGAAGGTCGGGTTCCAGAGCTGGTCCTCGACCACGGCTTCGAACAGGCCGAACTGGAGCTCGGCGAGGGTCCAGTGCGCCGGCGGTTCCTCGCCGAGCGCCTTGAGCCGCGCGTGCAGGACGGCCGCGTCACCGGCCTCGTCGGCGGACACGCCCGCGTGGGCGACGAGCGCGTCTCGCACCGACAACCGGGCGAAGGGCTGGTCGAGGTCGACCGTGCGCCCGCCGTACGGCAGCACCGCCGAGCCGGTGGCCGTGCGCGCGGCGTGCCGCAGCAGCGCCTCGGTGTAGTCCATCACGTCGCGGTGGTTCCAGTACGCGGCGTAGAACTCCATCATCGTGAACTCGGGGTTGTGCCGGACGCTGATCCCCTCGTTGCGGAAGTTGCGGTTGATCTCGAAGACCCGCTCGAACCCGCCCACCAGCAGGCGCTTGAGGTAGAGCTCCGGCGCGATGCGCAGGTACATCGCCTGGTCGAGCGCGTTGTGGTGCGTCACGAAGGGCCGTGCGTTGGCGCCCCCGGGGATCGGCTGCAGCATCGGCGTCTCGACCTCGAGGAAGCCGTGCTCGACCATGAACTGGCGGATCGAGGAGACGGCCTTGCTGCGGGCCGCGAAGCGTGCGCGCGCCTCCTCGTCGGTGATCAGGTCGACATAGCGCTGGCGGTACTTCTGCTCCTGGTCGGCCATGCCGTGGAACTTGTCCGGCAGCGGGCGCAGGCTCTTGGTGAGCAGGCGCAGCGTGGTCACCTTGACCGACAGCTCGCCGGTCCGGGTCTTGAACAGCGTGCCCTCGGCCCCGAGGATGTCGCCGAGGTCGCCATGCTTGAAGCCGTCGTAGGCTTCCGCGCCGAGCGCGTCGACCGACACGAACAACTGCAGGCGCCCGGTGGCGTCCTGCAGCGTGCCGAAGCTCGCCTTGCCCATCACCCGCTTGAGCATCAGCCGGCCCGCCACGGAGACGGGCACCGCCTCGGCCTCGAGGTCCTCGGCGGCCTTTCCGCCGTGCAGCCGATGCAGGTCGCGGGCATGGTGGCGAGGCTTGAAGTCGTTCGGGAACGCGGCCTCGCCGCGCGCGCGGGCACGCTCGCGCAGCGCGGCGAGTTTCTCGCGCCGTTCGTGAACGAGCTTGTTTTCGTCGACCGCCGGCGAGGCGGCGTCCGCGGGCGCGTGGGGCTTCATGAAGGTGCACGGCGCTCGGGCCGCGTTCGAGGCGAGGGAGAACCCGAAATTCTAGGGGCCCGGTCGGGTCTGGCCGCGGGGGGCGTCGCGCCCCTCACAATGGGCCGGCCCACGCCTGCCGCCGCCTGCCGATGTCGCTTCGGATCCGTTCGCTCGTCAACCGCTGGCGGCGCCGCCTCGCGCGCTGGTTGCTGTTCGACATCGTGTTCGGCGAAGTCTCGCGCGGCGGCGACCCGCTCCCGCTCACCCGCCTGTCGCCGTCGACCTGCCTCGAGCACGAGGACGGTCTCGATCTCGGCGACCACGTCTTCATCGGCCACTTCAACTACATCGAGGCGCTGCACGGCGTGCGCATCGAAGAAGGCGTGCAGATCACCAACTTCGTCAGCATCGTCACCCACAGCTCGCACCGCAGCCAGCGGCTGATGGGGCGGGCGTATGCGGTGACCCCGCCCGACGAGCGCATCGGCTTCGTCAAGGGGCCGGTGCACATCGGTGCCTACTGCTTCATCGGGCCGCACACGACGATCGAGGCCAACACCCGGCTCGGGCGGGGCTGCCTCGTGGCCTCGCACAGCCGCGTTCGTGGCGAGTTCCCCGACTTCGCGGTGATTGCCGGCAGCCCCGCGGTGATCGTCGGCGACACGCGCGCGAGCGACGCGCGCTGGCTCGACGCCCATCCCGCCTGGCGCGAGGCTTACGAGGCCTGGGCCGCGCCGCGCCGACCCGGATGAACATCCTGCTGCTCAACCTGCACGCCGGCTCGCCGCGGCATGGGCAGCAGTTGCGCCCCTACCACCTCGCCCGCGAGTGGGTGCGCGCGGGGCATCGGGTCCAGGTGGTGGCCGCGTCGTACTCGCACGTGCGCGACCGGCAACCCGTCATCGGATGGCGTGTGCGGCGCGAGATGATCGACGGGGTCGAGTACCGCTGGATGCCGACCCCGGCCTATGCCGGGCAGGGCCCCCGGCGCGCGCTGAACCTGGCAGCCTTCCTGTCGGGCCTGTGGCGTGATGCCCCGCGCCTGGCGCGCCGCTTCGCGCCCGATGCGGTGATCGCCTCGAGCACGGTGCCGCTGGACGTGCCCGTGGCGCAGCGCATCGCCCGGCTGGCCGGCGCCCGATGGGTGCACGAGGTCCACGATCCGTGGCCGCTCGTGCCGGTGGAGGTGGGCGGGCTGTCGCCCTCTCACCCCTTCGTGCGGGCCTGCCAGTGGGCCGAGGACCTGGCCTGCCGCGAGGCCGACCTGGTCGTGTCGGTGCGTCCGCGGCTCGGCGAGCACCTGGCAGCGCATGGGCTGGACCTGTCGAGGCTGCACGTGATCCCCAACGGCATCGTGGCTGACCGCGTGGCACGGCACGGCCAGCCCCTGCAGAACGAGGCCCTGGCGGCCTGGCTGCGCCGCCTGCGCGGCGAGGGTCGACTCGTGGTGGGTTACGCCGGGCCGCACGATCCGGCCTCGGCGCTTGACGTCCTGCTCGACGCCGCCATCGAACTGCGGCACGAGCCGGTCTCGATCGTCATGGCCGGCGACGGGTCGGATCGCGAGCGCCTGCTGGCCCGCGTCGAGGCGGGCGGGCTGCAGCAGGTCGCGTTGTTCCCCGCGGTGCCCGCGGCGCAGCTGCCGGCGTTCTGGCGCGAGGTGGACATCGCCTTCGTCGGCTGGCGACGCGCGCCGCTGCACCGCTTCGGGTTGGCGCCGACGAGGCTGCTGCAGTGCATGCTGGCGGCGCGGCCGGTCGTGCACGCGATCGAGGCGGGAAACGACCTCGTTGCGGAAGCCGGATGCGGCCTCACCGTGCAGCCCGAGTCGCCTGCGGCCGTCGCCGCGGCGGTGCGCACGCTCGCGCTGTGCAGCCCGGCGCAACGGGCGGCGCTGGGGGAGCGGGGGCGGGACCACGTGCTGCAGCACCATGCGTACCCGGTGCTCGCCCAGCGCTTTGCAGACCTGCTGGCGGGGGCGTCACCCCGCATCGCCCTGCCGGGGCCCGCCGCCACCTGAAGCACGCGCCGACGCCCGGCGACGCGCCGCCCCGCCGTGCCGGCGTACTCAGGCCGGGCTCGACCGCAGGCCGTAGATGCGCGGGCCCAGCAACAGGTACTCGGCCCGCAGGATCGGGTCGCCTCGCTCTCCGGCGAAGGTGAACCCCACGACGGCGACCGTGTCGCCGTCGGCGATCTGCGGGACCTGCCACGCCTGCATCCGGGTCAGCGGCGCGAGTTCGACGCGCCAGACACGGTCCTGGCGGGTCGGCAGGCGCGCGTCGCCGAGCACGCGGGCGCCGTCGACCGACGCCGACTGCGGCGGCGGCGTGCGCCGGCCCAGATCGGCCGGCAGCTTGAGGGCCGGATCGATCTCGAGGTCGAGTTCGGCGTGCGGGTTGCGCCAGACCACCCGGCGTGCCTTGCCCTCGAGGTAGATCGGTCGCGCGAGGTCGAAGCTGCTCCAGCCGTGGTGGGCCAGGGCCGTCGCGGGCCACCACCCGGCCAGAGGCCAGGCGCCGAAGGCGGCGATCCAGGTGCGGCGTTGCATCGTCGTGCTCCTTGTCAGATATAGGCGATCCACCGGCCCGCGATGATGACCGCGATCCACAGCGCGAGGGACAGTGCGGTCTGAGCCCTCGCGATCCGGTCGGGCTTGCGCACGCCGCCGCGGGCATGGAACAGCGCGGCGTTGCCACCCGCCAGCGTGAGCAGCCCCATCTTGACCACGAAGGACCGGTTGGCGATCAACTCCCACGGATTCGACGCGAACATGAGCAGACCGCTGGCCAGCGCCAGCCCGAAGCCTCCGACCGCCAGCACCAGCGTGGCTCGCGCCAACGGCTCGAGGTGCAGGCCGGCGTTCAGGCCCCAGACCCGCGTCTCGAGCAGCACCAGGTTCCCCACCAGCAGGGCAATGCCGAGGATGTGCACGACCTCGAGCGCCGGGTAGGCCACGGGGTGGGTGACGATCCACTCGAACATGCCCGGGCATTGTGCCGGCCGGCTCGCGAGGCCGGGCTGCGCCTCGGCGAAGGCCGCGGGGCCGGCTCCTAGAATCCGGCATGCACCTGCACATCCTCGGCATCTGCGGCACCTTCATGGGCGGCGTGGCCGCCCTGGCGCGCGAAGCCGGGCACCGCGTGACCGGCTGCGACGCCAACGTGTACCCCCCGATGAGCGACCAGCTGCGCTCGCTGGGCATCGACCTGGTCGAGGGTTGGGATGCGTCGCAACTCGGCCTGGCACCCGACGTGTTCGTCGTGGGCAACGTCGTCTCGCGCGGCAACCCGCTGATGGAGGCCATCCTCGACGCGGGCGCGCGCTACACAAGCGGCCCGCAGTGGCTGGCCGAGCAGGTGCTCGCCGGGCGCCACGTGCTCGCCGTCGCCGGCACGCACGGCAAGACGACGACGACCTCCATGCTCGCGTGGATCCTGCACGACGCGGGACTCGAGCCGGGTTTCCTCGTCGGCGGCGTGCCCATGAACTTCGGGGTGTCCGCGCGGCTGGGACGAGCGGCCGGCGCGAGGCCCGCCCCGTTCGTGATCGAGGCCGACGAGTACGACACCGCGTTCTTCGACAAGCGCAGCAAGTTCGTCCACTACCGGCCGCGCACGGCGATCCTCAACAACCTCGAGTTCGACCACGCGGACATCTTCGACGACCTGGCGGCGATCGAGCGCCAGTTCCACCACCTCGTGCGCACCGTGCCGAGCGGCGGTCGCCTGGTGGTGAATGCCCGGGAGGAATCGCTCAAGCGCGTCCTCTCGCAGGGCTGCTGGAGCGAGGTGGTCCGCTTCGGCGCCCGCAAGGAGGAGCCCGGGGCCTGGCGTGCCCGCGGCGAGCCGCACGCGTTCGACGTGCTGCGCGGCAGCCTCAAGGTCGGGCGCGTCGACTGGGGATTGCTCGGCGAGCACAACCAGCTCAATGCGCTCGCGGCGATCGCGGCGGCGGAGGCCCTCGGCGTGCCACCCGAGTCGGCAGCGCGCTCGCTCGCGCGCTTCGATAACGTGCGCCGCCGCCTCGAGTTGCGGGGCGAGGCGCACGGCGTGCGCGTCTACGACGACTTCGCCCACCATCCCACGGCGATCCGCACGACCATCGACGGCTTGCGCCGCCGCCTGGAGGCCGACCGGCCGGAGGACGGCGACGCGCGCATCCTGGCGGTGTTCGAGCCGCGCTCGAACACGATGAAGCTCGGGGCGATGAAGGCGCAGTTGCCGTGGGCCCTGGAGGGCGCCGACCTCTCGTTCTGCCTCGCGGCCGGCCTCGGCTGGGACCCGCGCGAAGCCTTGCGGCCCCTCGGGGCCCTGGCCGAGGTGCACGACCACCTCGATCGACTGGTGGAGCGTGTGGCGGCAGCCGCACGGCCCGGCGACCACGTGGTGTGCATGAGCAACGGCGGCTTTGGCGGGGTGCACGGACGCCTGCTCGAGGCCTTGCAGCGGCGCGCCGCCTGAACGCCCACCACGGCCGCGCCGTCACCGGCTTGCCCGTTGCGTCGACCCATGGCCCCGGTCTCGCACCTGCTGTACCTTCACGGCTTCCGGTCGTCGCCGCAGTCGTTCAAGGCCCGCATGACCGGTGCCTGGATCGCGGCGCACCGGCCCGGGGTGACCTGGTGGTGCCCGCAGCTGCCGCCGTCACCGGCCGAAGCCATCGCGCTGGTGCGCGAGCGGCTCGCCAGCTGGCAGGTGGCGCTCGGGGGTGCAGGGGCCGCTGGGGCCGCCGACGCGATCGGGGTGATCGGCAGCTCGCTCGGCGGCTTCTACGCAACCGTCGTGGCCGAGGCGATCGGCTGCCGTTCGGTCGTGCTGAACCCGGCCGTGGAACCGGCGCGTGACCTGGCCTCCTGGATCGGCGAGGTCCAGGCCTGGCATTCCGACGAGCGGTTCCACTTCACGGCCGCCGACGTGCAGGCGCTGGATGCGATGCGGCCGCCGGCCATCACCCGCCCGGACCGCACGCTGGCGGTGATCGCCAAGGGCGACGAACTGCTCGACTGGCGCGAGATGGCGGCCCGCTACGCTGCCTGTCAGATAGTGCTGCTCGAGGGCGGCGACCACGCGCTGTCGGACTTCGAGCGCCACCTGCCCAGGGTGCTGGGCTTCCTCGGCCTCACCAGTTGATGATGATCAGCGCCACGTGGCGCCAGATCTCGATGTTGAACCACACCAGCACGGCGGCCCAGCACCAGCGGCCGAAGGCCCTGGCGCGTGGCATCCACTCGTCGTCGCCGCGGACGATGTAGATCGTGAACATCACGGCCGAGATCACGCCCAGCGTGCCCGCCAGCGTCATCATGATCGTGCGGAAGATGCCCATGTCGTTGCGTCAGCGGTGAGTCGGTGGGGGTCCGCCGGCGGCGGAGGTCGCCGTCATCCGATCCAGCGCTCGGCCAGCAGCACCGCGAAGAAGCCGGCCGCCGCCAGCAGGGTCCACTTCAGGACTATGAGGCCCCAGCGTCGCCACTGCGGTTGCCCGGTGACGATGAACAGCACGAAGCACAGCGCGCTGGCCAGCAGCAGGACGAGGACGATCGCGCGCAGGAACGGCATCGGTTCGCATGCTCACCAGGCCGGCACCGGGTCGGCGAAGCCGGCCGGCGCCAGGGACTCGTCCTCGAAGGTGACCAGCTCGAATGCCGAGGGGTCGTCCAGCAGCGCTCGCAGGAGCCGGTTGTTCAGTGCATGGCCCGACTTGAACGCCGTGTACGACGCCAGCAACGGATGGCCGGCGAGGTACAGGTCGCCGATCGCATCGAGGATCTTGTGCTTGACGAACTCGTCGTCGTAGCGCAGGCCGCCCGCATTGAGGACACGCTGGTCGTCCATCACGATCGCGTTGTCCATGCTGCCGCCGAGGCTGCGGCCGCGCGCGCGCATCATCTCGACGTCCTTCGTGAAGGCGAAGGTGCGGGCGCGGGCGATCTCGCGCGGGTAGCGGCCGGAGCCCATGTCGAACTCGACCCGCTGACCGGTCTGGTTGACGGCCGGGTGGTCGAACGCGATCTCGAACGCCAGCCGGTAGCCGTGGTGGGGCTCGAGCCGCGCCCACTTCAGGCCGGAGCCCTCGCCGTCACGCACCTCGACCGGCTTGAGCACCCTCAGGAAACGCCGCGGCGCCGGCTGCGACACGATGCCGGCGTTCTGCAGCAGGAAGACGAACGACGCGGCCGATCCGTCGAGGATCGGCACCTCTTCGGCGGTGATGTCGATCAGCAGGTTGTCGATGCCCAGGCCAGCGCAGGCCGACATCAGATGCTCGACGGTGTTGACGCGCGGCGCACCCGGGACGCCGCCGGCCGACAGGGTCGACGCCAGGCGGGTGTCGGTGACCGAGGCCGCGTCGACGCGGATCAGCGCCGGCTCGGGCAGGTCCACGCGCCGGAACACGATGCCGTGGTCCACCGGCGCGGGGCGCAGCGTCAGCTCGACGCGCTGGCCGCCGTGCAGGCCCACGCCCACGGCGCGCGTGATCGACTTGAGCGTGTGCTGCGCGAGCATCGGCGGATTCTAGGCAGGCCGATCCCACCGCGCCGCGCGCAGGGGCGCGGCGCGGCAGGAGGGTGGCCGGAAGGTGGATAGGGGGGCGGCCTTCGTCAGTCCGCCTGCTTGCGCAGGAACGCGGGGATCTCGATCTCGTCCATGCCGGTGCTGGCCAGCGCGTCGACCTTCGCGGCCGCGGTGCGGGTGCGCCAGACGCTGGGGGTCTGCAGCGACGCGTAGTCCTGAGCGCCGACCGGTGCCGGCGTGGCCGCCGGCCCGGTGCCGGCGACGGCCTGGTGCAGCACCGGGAGGTTATCGGTGCCGGTGCGAGGCAGGCTCGCGTTGTGCACGACGGTCATCGGCGGCTGCTGGACCTTACGCGTCGGGCTGAGGCCCGTCGCGATCACGGTGACGCGCAGCTGGTCGCCCAGGCTCTCGTCATAGGCGGTGCCGTAGATCACGTGCGCATCCTCCGAGGCGTAGCGCCGGATGGTGTTCATCGCGTTGCGGCTCTCGGCGAGCTTGAAGCTGCCGCGCGCCGCGGCGATCAGCACCAGCACGCCCCGTGCGCCCGACAGGTCGATGCCCTCGAGCAGCGGGCAGGCCACGGCGCCTTCGGCCGCCTTGGTGGCGCGGTCGGGGCCGCTGGCCTGAGCCGTGCCCATCATCGCCTTGCCGGGCTCGCTCATCACCGTCTTCACGTCCTCGAAGTCGACGTTGACCAGCCCTGGCACGTGGATGATGTCGCTGATGCCGCCCACCGCGTTCTTGAGCACGTCGTTGGCGTGCGCGAACGCCTGTTCCTGGGTGACGTCGTCGCCGAGCACCTCGAGCAGCTTCTCGTTGAGGATCACGATCAGCGAGTCGACGTTGGCCTCGAGCTCGGCGGTGCCCGCGTCGGCCTGCTTCTGGCGCCGCGTGCCCTCGAACTCGAAGGGCTTGGTGACCACGCCGACGGTGAGGATGCCCATCTCGCGGGCCACGCGCGCGATCACGGGCGCGGCGCCGGTGCCGGTGCCGCCGCCCATGCCCGCGGTGATGAACACCAGGTGCGCGTCGCCCAGCACCTCGCGGATGCGGTCGTGCGCCTCCTCCGCCGAGGCGCGGCCGACCTCCGGCTTGCCCCCGGCGCCGAGACCCGACTTGCCCAGTTGCACCAGCACGTCGGCGCTCGAGCGGTTCAGCGCCTGCGCGTCGGTGTTGGCGCACAGGAACTCGACCCCCTGCACCCCCTCCTGGATCATGTACTCGACGGTGTTGCCGCCGCCGCCGCCGATGCCGATCACCTTGATCTTCGTGCCGCGGTCGAACTCTTCGATCATCTCGATGGCCATGTGGTCTCTCCTTGGGGTCGGGCCGTGGGGCCCGGTGCAGTTGCCGTGTCGTCGTGCTGTCGTGGGTCTGGCGGTCGTGCGCCGCCTTGGGGGTGCGGGTGCCGGGTCATCCGTCGCCGGGCCGTCGTCGTCGTCGTTTCCAGGTCATCGCCATCGATCCGGTTGGAGACCTAGAAGTTGCCGAGGAACCAGTCCTTGGCACGGCCGAGGATGGTCTTGACCGAGCCGGCCTGCTGCGAGGCCTTGAGACCGCGCACCCGGGCCAGGCGCGCCTCCTCCAGCAGGCCCATCACGGTGGCGGCGCGGGGCTGCGCCACCATGTCGCGCAGCGGCCCCGAGTAGGTCGGCACGCCGCGCCGCACCGGCTTCAGGAAGATGTCCTCGCCGAGTTCGACCATCCCGGGCATCACGGCGGCCCCGCCGGTCAGCACGACGCCCGACGACAGCAGCTCCTCGCAGCCGCTGTCGCGGATCACCTGCTGCACCAGGGCGAAGATCTCCTCGACGCGCGGCTCGATCACGCCGGCCAGCGCCTGGCGGCTGAGCATGCGCGGCCCGCGGTCGCCCAGCCCCGGCACCTCGAGCTGGTCGCCAGGGTCGGCGAGCAACTGCTTGGCGGCGCCGAACTGGACCTTGATCTCCTCGGCATCCTTGGTGGGGGTGCGCAACGCCATCGCGATGTCGCTGGTGATCAGGTCGCCCGCGATCGGGATGACCACCGTGTGCCGCACTGCGCCGTCGGTGTAGATCGACACATCCGTCGTGCCCGCTCCGATGTCGACCAGGGCGACGCCGAGGTCCTTCTCGTCGGCGGTGAGCACCGCATGGCTCGACGCGCTCGGGTTGAGCACCAGCTGGTCCACCTCGAGCCCGCAGCGCCGCACGCACTTGACGATGTTCTCGGCCGCGCTCTGCGCGCCAGTGACGATGTGCACCTTGACCTCGAGCCGTCCGCCGCTCATGCCGATCGGCTGCTCATGCCGATCGGCTCGCGCACCTCGTGGCCGTCGATCACGAACTCCTGCGGCTCGACCAGCAGCAGGCGCTGGTCGTTCGGGATGTTGATCGCCTTCGCCGTCTCGACCACGCGGGCGACGTCGACCGGCGTGACCTCCTTGTCGCGCACGATCACCATCCCGGTGGAGTTGGTGCCACGGATGTGACTGCCGGTGATGCCGGTGTAGACGCGCGTGATCCGGCAGTCGGCCATCATCTCGGCCTCCTTGAGCGCCTGCTGGATGCTCTGCACGGTCGCATCGATGTTGACGACGACACCGCGCTTGAGGCCGTGCGACGGCGCCACGCCGAGCCCGGCGACGCGCAGTTCGCCGTCGGGCATGACCTCGGCCACCACCACCATCACCTTGGCGGTGCCGATGTCCAGGCCGACGACGAGATCCTTGAATTCCTTGGCCATGGGCGGATGCCTCAGCGGGACGGTGCCGCCGGCGTGCGTGCGGCGGTGGGGCGCGGGGTGGGGAAACCGGCCTCGGGTCCGGTGCCCAGGCCGGTGAGCTTCAGCGCGTAGCCGTCGCGGTGCCGCAGGTCGGCGTGCGCCAGCGGCCGGCCGAATCGCGCGACGAGTTCGGGCACCGTGGCGATGAATCGGTGGGTGCGTTCCAGTACCTCGGCGTCGTCGCCGCGGCCGAGCTCGAGCGTCACGCCGTTGTCCAGCGTGACCGTCCACGACCCGCGGCTGGTCAGCGTGAGCGTGTCGACGGCCGGGCCCAGGGGGGCGAGGGCGTCGACCAGCGCGCGGTACAGGGCCAGCATCCGGGCCGAACTGCCGTCGGGACCGGCGAGGGTTGGCAGGACCTCGTCGACGGCCGCGGCGTTGGCCTCGAACACCTCGCCGTGGGTGTTGACCAGCCGTTCGCCGTCGGCGCCCCCCCAAAGCGCGGCCGGGCGGTGTTCCTCGATGCGCACGTGCAGCCGGTTCGGCCAGACGCGGCGCACCTGCGCCGTGCGCACCCAGGGAACCGACTCGAACGCGGACTGCGCCGCGTCGAGGTCCAGCGTGAAGAAGTTGCCCTCCAGACGCGGCACGGCGGCCGTCCGAACCTGAGCGAGGCTGCTACGCGCGAGGTCGCCCTCGATCTCGATGCCCTGGAGCGTGAACACCGGCTGCCGGGCCGCCCAGGCGGCTGCCGCGGCCACCAGCAGGAGCGCGCCCGCCAGCGCCAGCACCTGCGCCAGCGCCTGGGTGATCCCGACCTCGAGCGGCCGCAGGCCGGCACCGCGGTCGGTCGCGGGCTTCGGGGCTCGGCGGTAGGGGGCGGCGGCGGCGGTCATCGTCGAGGCCTCATCCATCGAGTCGCGCGTGGGCGACCAGGGCCACGCACAGCTGCTCGTAGCGGATGCCGGCGGCGCGCGCGGCCATCGGTACCAGCGAGTGGCCCGTCATGCCGGGGGAGGTGTTCATCTCGAGAAGGAACGGCTGCCGGTCGCTCGCCCTCACCATCAGGTCGGCTCGCCCCCAGCCCCGGCAGCCCAGCGCCCGATAGGCCGCCACGGCCAGGCGCTGGATCTCGCGCTCCTCGGCCGGCGGCAGGCCGCTGGGCACGAGGTACTGGGTCACGTCGGTGAAGTACTTGTTCTGGTAGTCGTACGCGCCCTCGGGCGCGACGATGCGGATCACCGGCAGGGCATGGGCGTCGGCTCCCTCGCCCAGGATCGCGCAGGTCACCTCGTCGCCCTCGATGAATTCCTCGCAGAGCACCTCGGGGTCGTACGCGGCCGCCGCCTGTACCGCCGCCTGCATCTGCGAATAGCCCTCGACCTTGGTGACACCCAGCGACGAACCCTCGCGCGGCGGCTTGACCACCAGCGGCAGGCCGAGTTCGTCGGGCACGGCGCGGGTGTGGGCCGGGTCCTGCGCACCGGGCTCCAGCACGACCTGGCGCGGCATCGGCAGGTCGAAGGTCGACCAGACCCGCTTGGTCATGACCTTGTCCATCGCGATCGCGCTGGCCAGCACGCCCGAGCCGGTGTAGGGGATCCGCAGCAGCTCCAGGGCGCCCTGGACAGTGCCGTCCTCGCCGCGCCGCCCGTGCAGGGCGATGAAGCAGCGGTCGAAGCGCTCGCGCTTGAGGTCCGACAGGTCCCGCTCGGCCGGGTCGAACGCGTACGCCTCGACACCTTCGCCCTGCAGGGCGCGCAGGACGCCGCTTCCCGACAGCAGCGAGATCTCGCGCTCGGCCGAGTCGCCGCCCATGAGCACCGCGACCTTGCCCAGCCGGTTCAGGTCGGCACCGCCCAGCAGCCCCTGGGCCCAGGCCGGCAGTTGGTCGTGTGAGCTCATGACGCCCCTCCGCTGCCCAGGGCCTGGTCGACCGCAGCGCGCGTCTCCGCCTGCTCGACGACCTGGGCGGGCACCCCGCCGATGCTGCCGGCGCCCATCGTGATCACCACGTCTCCCGCCCGCGCATGGTCCAGGATCGCCTGAGGCATCGAGGCGATGTCATCGACGAAGATCGGGTCGACGCGTCCGGCCACCCGCAGCGCACGCGCCAGGGCCCGACCATCGGCCGCGACGATCGGCGGCTCGCCGGCCGCGTAGACCTCGGCGAGCAGCACCGAGTCGGCCGTTCCAAGCACCTTGACGAAGTCCTCGAAGCAGTCGCGGGTGCGGGTGTACCGGTGCGGCTGGAACGCCAGCACGAGCCGCCGCCCCGGGAAGGCGCCGCGCGCGGCGGCCAGCGTCGCCGCCATCTCGGCCGGGTGGTGGCCGTAGTCGTCGATGAGCGTGAAGCCGGGCGCCACCTCGCCGTAGCGCTGGAAGCGCCGCCCGACGCCGCGGAACTCGGCCAATCCGCGCGCGATCGGCGCGTCGGGCAGCTCGAGCTCGGTGGCCACGGCGATCGCGGCCAGTGCATTGAGCACGTTGTGTTCGCCGGGCAGGTTCAGCTCGACGTCGAGGTCGGGCATCGCCACGCCGTTGCGCCGCTGCGCCGTGAACCGCATGCGGCCGGCGGCGGCACGGATGTTGACCGCGCGCACCATCGCGTCCTCGCCGACGCCGTAGGTGACGATCGGGCGCGAGATCATCGGCATGACGGAGCGGACGCCTGGGTCGTCGATGCACAGCACCGCGGCCCCGTAGAACGGCATGCGGTGGATGAAGTCCACGAACGCCTGCTTGAGCCGGGCGAAGTCGTGGCCGTAGGTGTCCATGTGGTCGGCGTCGATGTTGGTGACGACCGCCATCACGGGCAGCAGGTTGAGGAACGAGGCGTCCGACTCGTCGGCCTCGACCACGATGTAGTCGCCTTGGCCGAGGCGCGAGTTCGCTCCGGCCGCGTTGAGGCGACCGCCGATCACGAAGGTCGGATCGACGCCGGCCTCGGCCAGCACGCTGGTCACCAGGCTGGTGGTCGTGGTCTTGCCGTGCGTGCCGGCGATCGCGATGCCCTGCTTCAGCCGCATCAGCTCGGCCAGCATGACCGCGCGCGGCACGATCGGGATGCGCTGTGCGCGCGCCGCGATCACCTCCGGGTTGTCGCCACGGACGGCGGTCGAGGTCACCACCGCGTCGACGCCCTGCACGTGGCCCGAGTCGTGGCCGATCGTCACGCGGATGCCGAGCTCGGCCAGGCGGCGCGTGGTCGCGCTGGCCACCTGGTCCGAGCCGGAGATCGTGTAGCCCAGGTTGTGCAGGATCTCGGCGATCCCGCTCATCCCGGCGCCGCCGACGCCGACGAAATGGATGCGCTTGACGGCGTGCTTCATGCAGCGGCCATCCTTTCGACCAGGTCGGCGATGCGCGCCGTCGCCCTCGGTCGTGCCAGCGCGCGGGCCTTCACGGCCATCGGCAGCAGCGCGGCGCGCGTCAGCTCGCCGAGGATCCCGGCGAGCCGCCGCGGCGTCAGCTCGCCTTGAGGCAGGTGGATCGCCGCGCCGTGGCCGGCCATCCACTCCGCGTTGTCGCGCTGGTGGTGCGTGGTGCTCACCACCAGCGGCACGAGCACCGCCGGCACGCCGGCGGCGCACAGCTCGCTGACCGTCACCGCGCCGGCGCGGCAGACCACCAGGTCACACCGGGCGAGCGCGGCAGCCATGTCGTCGATGAAAGGCGTCACGTCGGCGTCGACCCCGGCTCGCCGGTAGGCGGCCGTGGCCTCGTCGACCTGGGCCGCGCCGCACTGGTGGGTCACCTGCGGACGGTCCTCGGCCGGCAGCTCGGCGAGGGCCTGCGGCACGGTCTCGTTGAGGACGCGGGCGCCCAGGCTGCCGCCGACCACGAGCACCCGAAGCGGACCTGTCCGCCCCGCGAATCGCTGCTCGGGCGGGGCCAGCGACTCGATCTCTGCACGAACGGGATTGCCGGTGACGATCCCCTTGTCGAGCTGCCCGCCCTCGCCGTCGAAGCCGAAGGTGATCGCGTCGGCGACCGGCAGCAGCCAACGGTTGCTCATCAGCAGCGAGGCGTCCGCGTTCACCAGGGCCAGGGGCCGTCCGAGCAGCGCGGCCATCAGGCCGCCGGGGAAGCACACGTAGCCCCCCATGCCGAGGACCACGGCGGGCCGGCGCCGCCGCAGGATGCGCCAGCACGCGCCGAATGCCGCGAGCAGCCGCAGCCCGCCGGTCGCCGTGTGCAGCAGGCCCTTGCCGCGCAATCCGGTGAAGGCGATCGTGTCCATCGGCAGCCCGGCCGGGGGCACCAGGCGGTTCTCCATGCCGGCGGTCGTCCCCAGCCAGCTCACGGTCCAGCCGCGCGCGAGCATCTCGCGGGCGATCGCCAGGCCCGGGATCACGTGCCCGCCGGTGCCGGCGGCCATCACGACGAGGTGCCGTGCGCTCATGCACGACCTCCACGCATGAGCGCACGGTTCTCCATGTCCACGCGCAGCACGATGGCCAGCGCGAACAGGTTCATCAGCAGCGCCGATCCGCCGTAGCTCATCAGTGGCAGCGTCAGGCCCTTGGTCGGCAGCACCCCGAGGTTCACGCCGATGTTGATGAAGGCCTGCGTGGCCATCCAGATGCCGATGCCCTGCGCGAACAGCCCGGCGAACACGCGGTCCAGCGCAATGGCTTGGCGGCCGATGTGGAAGATACGGCGGGCCATCCAGAAGAAGGCGACGATGACCGACGCCACGCCCAGTAGCCCGAGCTCCTCGCCGAGCACGGCCAGCAGGAAGTCGGTGTGCGCCTCC
>JALOSQ010000250.1 GCA_025458335.1 Ideonella sp. | reverse complement strand
GGCGACCTACTCGCGGCCGCTCGCGTTCGAGGGCTTCACCAAGGAAACGGTCGACGAGGGCGGTGTGGTGCGACGGGTCGCGCCGCGGCTCGAGCACGGCGGGCGGCACCTGACCGATCCCGGCACGCAGTGGGCGGCCGACGTCGCGACGCGCGCGACCGTCGGCGCGTCGGCAGGCGTGGGGGTCGCGTTCCTGGCCTGGGTGCTGGCGGGCCTGGCCGTGGCACGCCGTACGCCTTCGCGCGCGGACGGTCTTGGATCTGCGCTGCGGCGGCTCTGGCGAGGCGACACGACCTTGCCCTGGCGCGCCGCGCTGTGGACCTTCACCGTGCTCGCGGTCCTGGCAGGCGCCATCGCCGCGCTGGCGCCCCACTACCACGTGTTCGGTACCGACCGCACCGGCAACGACGTGCTGGTGCAGGTGCTCAAGAGCCTGCGCACCGCGTTCGTGATCGGGTCGCTGTCGACGCTCGCGACACTGCCGTTCGCCGTCGGGCTCGGGCTGGCCGCGGGCTACTTCCGCGGCTGGGTCGACGAGGCCGTGCAGTACCTCTACACGGTGCTGTCCTCGGTGCCCAACGTGCTGCTGATCGCGGCGCTGGTGCTGATGATCCAGGTCTTCCTCGACACGCATCCCGAGCTGTTCGAGACCGGCGCCGAGCGCGCCGACCTCAAGCTCTTCCTGCTGTGCGTGGTGCTCGGCGTCACCGGTTGGGCGGGCCTGTGCCGGCTGGTGCGCGCCGAGACGCTCAAGCTGCGCGAGCTCGAGTACGTGCAGGCCGCCACCGCGTTCGGCGTCGGGCACGCGCGCATCCTGGTGCGGCACCTGCTGCCCAACGTGATGCATCTGGTGCTCATCACCACGGTGCTCGACTTCTCCGCCCTCGTGCTCTACGAGGCGGTGCTGAGCTATGTCGGCGTGGGCGTCGACCCGACGATGAACAGCTTCGGCGGGATGATCAACCTGGCCCGCAGCGAGATGAGCCGCGACCCGGTGGTGTGGTGGAGCTTCGCGGCGGCCTTCATCGTCATGGTGGCACTGGTGCTGGCGGCCAACCTGTTCGCCGACGGCGTGCAGCAGGCCTTCGACCCGCGTGCGCGGGTGTTCCGTCCGCGCCTGTCACTGCGCCAGCGGGCCCGGAGCGCGCCATGAACGAGTTGGCGGCCCACGACCTCCACGTGGCGCTGGATGCCGAGGCCGGCATCGTGCATGCGCTCGACGGCGTGGACCTGGCCTTGCGGCGCGGCGAGACCTTTGCGCTGGTGGGCGAATCCGGGTGCGGCAAGAGCATGATGGCGCTGGCCTTGATGCGCCTGCTCCCCGAGGGGGGCGAAGTGACGCGCGGCGAGGTGCGGCTGGGCGACGGCGACCTGCTCGCGCTACCCGAGGCGGCCATGCGGCGCGTGCGCGGCGGACGCATCGGCATGATCTTCCAGGAGCCCTCGACCAGCCTCAACCCGGTGATGCGGGTGGGGGACCAGATCGTCGAGGCCATCGAGGTCCACACGCCGCTTCGCGGCGACGCGGCGCGTGCCAAGGCCCTCGACTGGTTGCGGCGAGTCGGCCTCCCGGAGCCCGAGCGACGGATCGACGACTACCCGTTCCAGCTGAGCGGCGGGCAGAAGCAGCGGGTCATGATCGCCATCGCCCTGGCCGCTGAGCCCGACTTCGTGCTGGCCGACGAGCCCACCACCGCGCTCGACGTGTCGGTGCAGGCTCAAGTGCTCGACCTCCTGCGCGACCTGCAGCGCGAGCGCGGCATCGGCTTGTTGCTGATCACGCACGACCTCGCGGTGGTGGCCGGCATGGCCGACCGGGTGGCGTTGATGTATGCCGGGCAGATCGTCGAGCTGTCACCTGCGCGTGCGTTCTTCGAACGGCCCCGTCACCCCTATGCCGAACTGCTGCTCGCGGCGCTGCCCGAGCGCGCAGCCCGCGGCATGCCCCTGGCCGCGATCGCCGGCAACGTGCCGCCGTTGACGCAGGCGTTCACCGGCTGCCGCTTTGCGTCACGCTGCCCGCGAGCGGTGGACGCCTGCCGGGCCTCGTCCCCGCCGTTGCAGGCCGTCGACCCGGTCGTCGTCCCGCACGGGGTGGGCAGAGAGCCGGTCGACGTCGCGGCCGGTGTCACGGGCGATCCCACGGGCGATCCCACGGGCGATCCCACGGGCCACTGGGTACGGTGTCCGGTCGTCCTGTCCGGTCCCGAGGCGGCGGGCCCTGGCCACCCGCCCCGATCGGCGCCGCCGGGCGACGCGGTGCACGGCTCACCCGCCAGCATCGAGCGGCTGCCCGCCACCGCCCGGCCCCCCGCGACGGTCGTGGCGCGGGCGGACGCGACGCTGCTCGACCTCCAGGACCTGCACGTCACCTTCCCGATCCGCAGCGGCCTGCTGCGGCATGTCACGGGCGGCGTGGAGGTGGTGCGGGGCGTGTCGCTCCAGGTGCCCCGTGGCGGCACCGTGGCCCTGGTAGGTGAATCCGGCTGCGGCAAGTCCACGCTCGGCAAGGCCGTCGTGCAGTTGCTGCGGGGCCGCGCGCAGGTCAACGGGCGAGCGCTGCTCGAGGGGCAGGATCTGTTCACGCTGCACGGCGAGGCCCTGCGCCGTGCGCGCCGGCAGGTGCAGATCGTGTTCCAGGACCCGTTCGCCTCGCTCAACCCGAGATTGCGCGTCGACGAACTGCTCGGCGAGGGCCTCGCGGCGCTGCGGCCCGAGCTCGACGCGGCGGAGCGGCGCCGCCGCGTGGAGACCGTGGTCGAGCAGGTCGGCCTGCGCCGCGACGCACTCCCGCGCTTCCCGCACGAGTTCTCGGGCGGCCAGCGGCAGCGCCTGGCGATCGCGCGCACGCTGGCGGTCGAGCCGGGCCTGATCGTCTGCGACGAGCCGACCTCGGCGCTGGACGTGTCGGTGCAGGCGCAGATCCTCAACCTGCTGGCGGAACTGCAGCGCGAGCTCGGCGTGAGCTACCTGTTCATCACGCACAACCTGGGCGTGGTCGAATACCTGGCGGACACGGTGGCGGTGATGCGCGGCGGGCGGCTCGAGGAGGTCGGGCCGGCCGGGCAGGTGCTGGCGCGGCCGACCTCGGCTTACACGCGCGCGCTGCTCGAAGCCGTGCCCCGCCTGCCGCTGGCGCCGGCCTGAGCCCGTCACGGCCACCCGCATGGAGCACGATCGCCCCCATGTCGACACGTCCGATCGCCACCTCACCCGGTCACGATGACCGCCTTGCCCGCGCGCTCGGGTTCGAGGCCCTCGGGCGCATCGCCGAGGCCGACCTCGAGGCGAAGGCGCTGCTGGCCCGACAGCCTGGCCACCCGGGGGCCTCGTCGCTGGCGGCTCGGCTCGCCGTGCACCGGGGCGACCGGGCGCGCGCCGTAAGCCTGCTCGAGACGGCCCAGCGGCTGCATCCCGGCGACACGCAGGTGCCCGTCGACCTCGCCATCGTCCACGCCACGGCGGGCCGTCCGCGCGAGGCCGTGGCCACGCTGGAGGCGCTGTGCGAGCGCCAGCCCGAGGCGCACGAGGCCTGGCTGCTGCTGGCGTCACTGCGCGACACGACCGGTGACGCCTCGGGTGCGCTGTGGGCCTGCTTCGAGGCCGTCACGCGGGCGCGTCGGGCCGGGCGCTGGATCGACGACGAGACGACGCCGCAGGCGCTGCAGCCAATGGTGTTCCGCGGGTTCCTGAAGGAGATCGACACGACACCCGCGGACCCGCGCCAACGGCCGCGGTTCCTGTTCGTGCCGGACCTGCCGCACCAGCCGTACCACGACCCCGCACTGCAGCCCTGGGCCGACACGCTGCGCCAGGCCTTTCCGCAGATCCGCGAGGAGGCGCTGCGCGTGATCGCCGAGGACGCTGGCCTCGAGGACTTCATCAAGGCCCCAGGCGGCCGGGGTGCGCGTGACCACCTGGGCGGCACCGCCGCCGAGCCGGTGTGGGAGGCGTTCTTCTTCTACCGGCACGGTCGTCGCTACGACGAGCATCACGCACGCTGCCCGCAGACGAGCGCGGTGCTCGAGTCGATCGAGCTGTGCCGCATCGCCGACCAGTCACCCGAGATCTGTTTCTCGGTGCTTCGGCCCGGCACGCACATCCTGCCGCATTACGGGGTCACCAACCTTCGGCTGGTGATGCACCTGCCGCTCGTGGTGCCCCCGGACTGCGCGCTCAACGTCACCGATGGGGGCTCGCATGCGTGGCAGGAGGGGCGGCTGGTCATGTTCGACGACACGTTCCAGCACGAGGCCTGGAACCGCTCGTCGAGCTCGCGCGTGATCCTGCTGATGGATTGCTGGAACCCGCACCTGACGCCGGTCGAGCGCGACGCGGGCCGCAGGCTCGTCGAGACGATCACGCGGCTCGGGCAGGCGCGGCGGGGCGCCGCTGACGGGGTGAGCTGACCGGCGCGACGGATCGGCGGCTCGCGGCCCGGTGGCCTGCCCGCGCATGCACTGCGTTGGGCGTTGGGCACGGCCCACCCGCTCGACGCTGCTGGCGCGAGTAGGGTGCTCGCTCTATTCCGGCCGCTACCACGCCCCCGGACCTCGGCCGTTCCGAGGTGTCGACGCTTCGAAAGCCACCCAATCCAAGGTGGTGCATCGCCCCCACACCCTCGGGGCATCCCTAGAGCAACGTCGCGCCAAGGGCCCAAAGAATCGGAAGCAAGGGGCTTTTTCACACCATGGTCACGTCGTCGTGCATTTCCTGGCACGGGACTTGCCGGGAGTGCCCCTCGAACCAAATCACGGCGTCGGAGCGCCAAAGAGGAGAACCATGTTCAAGCGAAGCCACCTGTGCACTGCCTCCCTCATCGCGATGGGCGTCTTCGGACCTGCTGCCGTGATGCCCGCCTTCGGCCAGCAGACGCTGGACCGGGTCGAGATCACCGGCTCGGCGGTGCGGCGGATCGAGGCCGAGGGGGCCTTGCCGGTGCAGGTGCTCCGGCGCGAGGAGATCGAGCGCACCGGTGCGACGAACGTGACCGACCTCCTGCAGCGGTTGCCTGCCGTCCAGAAGTCGTTCAGCGAGTCCTCCTCGGTGGGTGGCGGGGCAGGTGGTTTCACGGGCGTGTCGCTGCACAACATCGGTGAGCAACGCACTCTGGTGCTGCTCAACGGGCACCGCCTGACCCTGTTTGGCGGCCAGCTCCTCACCGGCTTCGCGGCCGCGGTCGACCTCAACTCGATCCCGATCTCGGCCATCGAGCGGAT
>JALOSQ010000249.1 GCA_025458335.1 Ideonella sp. | reverse complement strand
ATCCCGAAGGCGTTCACGCTCAACCCCGACAGCCCGGCCTTCCTGCTTGCTGGCTTCTTCGGCATGCACCTGTTCAACCGCTTCTTCACGGCCTTCGTGTGCGAGCGGGATCCGCGGCGCAGGGATTTGGCCCTGGGCGTGCTGCCGATGCTGGGCATCGGCTTGCACTCGTTCATCGACGGCTTCATCTACTCGATCGCGTTCACGGTGAGCGCGCTCACCGGCTTTCTCGCCACCGTGGGCATGGTGCTGCACGAGTTCCCCGAAGGCATCGTGACCTACCTGCTGCTCGCGAACAGCGGCTTTGCCGAACGCCGGGCGGCGCTGCTGGCCTTCGTGGCGGCGTCGGCGACGACGCCGGGCCTTCGTGGCGGCGTCGGCGACGACGCCGCTGGGCATGCTCGTTTCCTGGCCGATGGTCAGCGTGATCGACGAGCCCACGCTCGGGCTGCTGCTGTCGGTGTCCGCAGGTGCGCTGGTCTACGTCGGCGCGACCCACCTGCTGCCCAGGGCGGAACAGGAGCATCGGCGCTACAGCCTCGTCGCGTTGGCCGGTGGCGTGCTGGTGGCGGTCGTCATCGTCCTGTCGAAAGGCTGAGGGACGCGATCACGCGTCGTCACCGCCACGGCCGTGATGCCGTGCCGCGACCGCTCGCGGCCGGGTCCGGCTCGGCGTCGGGCGACTGCCCGGCGCCCCGGGCGTTTCGAGCGGGTGGCGATCTCAGTCGTGCGTCAGCGGCTTGTCCGTGAACAGGTAGTCGCGCATCTCCTTCTCGAAGGTGCCATCCGTCCGCCGGATCCACTCGAGCAGCATCGCGGCGTGTTCCTTCTCCTCGTCGCGGTTGTGCGCGAGGATGGCGCGCAGCGTGGGATCCTTGCAAGCGTCGACGCGCTGGTTGTACCAATCCACGGCCTCGAGTTCCTCCATCAGCGACACGATCGCTCGATGCATGTCGCGCGTGGCGTCGGTGAGCTCGATGGTGGGTTCGTGATAGCCCTCGTTGGACATGCAGACTCCCCTCAGATATCCAGGCGAAACACCATCGGGACTGTAGGGACGCTCGCAATCGACGGTCTTGCCTTCGCTCAAGTGGCCGACGGCGCCGGCAGTCGGTCGGCACCATCGGCGCAGCGTGTGCCGGGTCAGTTCGCGGCGGTCACTTCTTTCCGGATCGCAGCCGGATCGTCTCGCCGGCCACGCGGAAGGCACCCCGGCCCGCATGGTGCAGCGTGCGCGGCTCCTTCACCGAAGGGTCGACCCACGCGCGCAGTGCCTCGAGCACGAAGAAGCCGTAGGCCTCGACCATGCGCGTATCGGCCACGCGGCACTCGAGGTTCGCCCAGCACTCCTCGATGATCGGCGCGGCGACGATCTCGGCGGGCTTTGGTGTGAGCCCGGCGGCGCGAAACTTGTCGACGCGCCGGCCGCTGGAGTTCCCGACCCGCACGACCTGCCTGGCCAGCTCGACGGTCGGGATGTTGAGCACGCACTCGCCCAGCGCCAGCAGTTGGCCGAACGTGTGGTTGCGGTTGCTCACCACGCAGCCGATCAGGGGCGGCTCGAACTCGAGCATCGTGTGCCAGGACAGCGTCATCACGTTCGGGCGCGGCGGACCGGCGGTCGTGAGGAGAACGACCGGACCGGGTTCGAGCAGCGTGTAGGCCCGGGCCAGGGGCAGGCGCCGTTTGGTCATCGTGACGCTCCG
This sequence comes from Ideonella sp., assembly GCA_025458335.1. Taxonomy (GTDB): domain Bacteria; phylum Pseudomonadota; class Gammaproteobacteria; order Burkholderiales; family Burkholderiaceae_C; genus JAIYCR01. The sequence goes on along the minus strand of JALOSQ010000249.1, from coordinate 2,569 downwards.
GTTCGAAGGCTCAGGCTTCGTGCCTGCCCGCGCGCCGCTCGATCGCCGGCGGGACCTCGTCTGCCCGCAGGGTCGACGCGAGCGCCAGCAGCGCCGCGTGGTCCAGCGTCTCGCGCCTGAGAAGCTCCTGGGCGTCGGCGTCGACCGTATCGCGATGCTTGTCCAGGATCGCCGTGGCCTGCCCGAACGCCAGCAGCACGATGCCGCGCACCGCATCGTCGATGCGCTGCTGCGTCTGCGGTCCGATCGGGCAACCCCCCGGTGCAAGGCCGGGCAGGTCGAGGAAGCGGGGCTGCTGGACCTCGTAGGCGACGCAGCCGAGGTCCTCGACCATGCCGTACCGGGTGACCCTGTCGCGGGCGATATCGGTCACCTTGGCCGGATCGTCGGCCGCGCCGGTCGAGAGGTGCCCGAACACGAGCAGACCTTGGCGCGGCTCTTGCCGATGCTCATGAAGCTGCCCATCCCCATGCCCTGGCGCCTGGCGTTGCGCCGGATCAGGAAGAACCACAGGCCGAAGAACACCAGCGCCGGCGCGACCCACGAGAGCAGGTCGCGCACGAAGGTGCTCTCGACGACACGCGTCCACGGGACGCCGTAGCGGGACAGCCGCTCGGCCAGGTCGGGCTCCACCCGGTTGGCGACGATCACGGTCTTGCCGCCGGCCTCGGGGGACTTGAGCTTGCCGGTGATCGTGGTCTCGCCCACGGTGACCTCGCTGACCCGGCCCTCGGCGAGGGCCGTCTTGAACACGCCGGACGGGACCACCTCGACCGTGCGGCTGGCCTGCCACCAGTTCTGCAGCGCGACGAAGGCCATCATCGCGAGCAACCAGTAGCCAACGTTCCACTGGGTCTTCGGCGTGGGTTTCAGGTCGGGCATGCGGAGGTCTCCGACGCGTGGCGTGGCGAGGCGGGCGACTGCACTGGCGCATACTGCCAGACATGCTGGTGGAGACCCTGGGCGCGGCGCGCGACCTGCCGCGCCTGCACGAGATCGCAACCGTGCTGGCGCGGCACGGCCTGGGTGACCTGGTCCGCCGTGCTGGCCTGGCCGATGCGCTGGCGCGGGCCGGGCGGGTGGTGCACTGGGAACACGCCGACGAACTCGCGCGCCTGCCGCCGCCGGTGCAGGTGCGGCGTGCGCTCGAGGAGCTCGGACCGACCTTCGTCAAGCTCGGCCAGATCCTCGCCAGCCGCGTCGACCTGTTCGACGCGGAGTGGACCGCCGAGTTCGCCAAGCTGCAAAGCCGCGTGCCCCCGGTGCCGTTCGACCAGCTGCGGCCGCAGCTGGTGGAGGACCTGGGCGCGGATCCCGAGACGGTATTCGCCCGCTTTGACGACGAGCCGCTGGCGGCGGCCTCGGTCGCGCAGGCGCACCGCGCGCAGCTGAAGGACGGCACCGAGGTGGTGGTGAAGGTCCGGCGGCCGGGTGTGGACGAGGTGATCGAGGCCGACCTGCGCCTGCTCGAGCGCGCGGCCGCCTTTGCCGAGGAGGAGTGGCCGGTCCTTAAGCCGTACCGGCCGCGCCAGGTGGTGCGCGAGTTCGGCCGCAGCCTCCGCCGCGAACTCGACCTGGCGGCGGAGGGCCGCAACGCCGAGCGCATCGCCGCCAACCTCGCCGCCTTGCCCGAGGTGGTGATCCCGCGCGTGCACTGGACCTGGACCGGACCGCGCCTGAACGTGCAGGACTTCGTCGACGGCGTGCCCGGCGAGGACCTCGAGCGCATCGATCGCGAAGGCTTCGACCGGCGGCTCCTTGCCCAGCGCGGCGCGCGTGTGATCGTCAAGATGATCGTCGAGGACGGCTTCTTCCATGCCGATCCGCATGCCGGCAACGTGTTCTACCTGCCGGGCAACCGGATTGCCCTGATCGACTTCGGCATGGTCGGGCGGCTGTCGCCGCGACGGCGCGAGGAACTGCTGCGGCTGCTGCTCGCGCTGGTGGAGCGGCGGGCCGACGCCGTCGCCGACGTGCTTCTCGACTGGACCGGCGATGCCAACGGTGCGCGCCTGACCGTGCTCGAGGACGAGATCGAGGTGCTGGTCGACCGCTACCACGGCGCGCCGCTGGCGCAGATCGACCTGGGGCGCATGCTGCTCGACGTGACGGGCGTGCTGCGCTCGCACCACCTGGCGCTGCCGCCCGACCTGGCGCTGCTGATCAAGTGCTTCGTGTCGCTCGAGGGCATGGGGCGGGCGCTCGACCCGCAGTTCAACGTGGCACGCGAGGCGCTGCCCCTGCTGCGCCGGGTGCTTCGCGCGCGCTATGCGCCGCGCGAGCTCGGCCGGCGCGGCTGGCGCGCGCTGGTCGACTCGCTGGGCACGCTCGGCCGCCTGCCGTCCGACGTGGCGCAACTGGTGCGGCGCGCGCGGCACGGGCGGGTGCAGGTGCACATCGACATCGCCGAGCTCAAGGAGACCGGCGAGCGGGTCGACCGGGCGGCCAGCCGGCTGGCGATCGCGCTGGTGATCGCCGCGCTGATCATCGGCTCGTCGATCGTGATGACGGTGGGCGGCGGGCCGCAGCTGCTCGGGCTGCCGGCCTTCGGGCTGCTCGGCTTCGTCGC
>JALOSQ010000248.1 GCA_025458335.1 Ideonella sp. | reverse complement strand
TTGGTGGGGTGGCCGGCCACGCGCGCGGCGATCTCGCGGGCCAGGTCGCCGCGGTAGAAGGCGTCGGCGCCGCCGCGGGCGATGTCGCGCAGCACGGCCGCCAGGGCTGGGTTGCGCAGCCAGGTGCCCGCCGCCTTGGGGCGGCCGTCGGGCTCGAAGAACAGGGCTGCGGCCTCGGCATCGCGGCGCAGGCCAGCGGCCGAGGGCTCGGCCAGCAGGCGCGCCAGGCGCGGGCTGATCGCGAAGCCTTGGGCGGCCAATTCGATCGCCGGCTCGAACAGCACGGCCCAGGGCAGGCGCCCGTGCTCGCGGTGCGCCAGCTCGAGCGCGCGCAGAACGCCGGGCACGCCGACGGCAAGGCCGCCCTCCACCGCCTGGGCAAAGGGCATTGGGCGGCCGCCGCGCAGGAACAGGTCGGGGCCGGCGGCGGCCGGCGCGGTCTCGCGGCCATCGAGGGCCCGGACGCGGGGGCCTTCCCGGGTGCCCACGCGCGCGCCCTCCGCGAGCACGAGGAACAGGCCGCCGCCGATGCCGCTGGACTGCGGCTCGACCAGCGTGAGCACCATCTGCGCCGCGATCGCCGCGTCGACCGCGCTGCCGCCGGCGCGCAGCATGCGCAAGGCGGCGTCGGTGGCGTGGGGGTTGGCCGTGGCCACCATGTGGCGGGTCCCCCAGGCGGAGGGCTGGGGCGCCCAGCCGCTGGCGGCCTCGGGCGCCGCCGGCCCCTGCACGGGAGGTGAAGCGGCCAGGGCTCGCGTTGTCGGTGACGCTGGCGCCCCAGCGGCGGTGGGCACCTGGGCGGGCCCGCGCGGCGCCGTGGCGCACGCCGCCAGAAGCAGCACCGACACCGCGGCCACCAGCGTGGCCCGCCGTGCCGCCCGCCACGTGGGTGACTGCCTCGACCTCGGTGCCGACCCCAAGGCGGCCGCGGGCCGGTCGAGCCGGCAACCGCGCCCCGAAGGCTCAGCCGGCGCGGGGCACGTTGACCACATCGCGCGCATGCACCACCCGCTGCGGGAACGGGATCTCGATGCCCTCGCGATTGAACAGGTCGAGCACCGCGAGGTTGACGTCGGATCGCACGTTCACCTGGCCGTTCTCCGGGTCGCCGATCCAGAAGAAGATGCTGAGCGTCATGCCGTCGGCCGCGAAGGCGGACAGGTGACAGGCGGGCCCCGGATCGCCCAACACGCGGGGCACGGCCCGGACCACCTCGACGACCTTTTCGCGCAGGGTGCGCACGTCGGTGCCGTAGGCGACCTGCACCTCGGTGTTCATCAGCACGCGCGTGTCGGCCAGGGAGGAGTTCTCCACCCGCTGCGTGATCAGCAGTTCGTTGGGCACGATGGCCTCGCGCCCGTTCAGGGCCCGCACCACGGTGTAGCGGGTGCGGATGTCGGTGATGCGGCCCTCGAAGTTGTCGACCCGCACCATGTCGCCGATGCGCAGGCTGCGCTCGGCGAGGATGACGAAGCCGCTGACGTAGTTGGCCGCGATCTTCTGCAGGCCGAAACCCAGGCCCACACCCAGCGCGCCGCCGAGCACGCTGAGCGCGGTGAGGTCGATGCCGACCGCACTCAGCGCGAACAGCAGGCCGACGAACACCAGCAGCGCCCGCACCAGGTTGGCGGCCATCTTGCGGATCGACAGGTCGTCGCCGCTGCCCTTGAGCAGGCGTTTCTCGATCGCGGCCGAGATCCACAAGGCGATGACGAGCACGAGGCCCGCAGTGATCACGCCCTCGAGCAGGGTCCGCAAAGAGACAGGCTTGCCCCCGAGCCGCCAGACGATCTCGTCCATCGCCTCGAGCACGATCGGCAGGATGCCGGTGACCCAGAGCACCACGGCGATCCAGGCGATCCACGAGACGCTGCGCTCGACCGCCACCGCCCAGGCCGACGTCGGGAAGCTGGCGTGCAGCACGCGAACCGCCAGGCGGATCACCACCAGCGACAACAGGATCGGAATCGCGACCTTGAACAGCGCGATCGGCACGTCACCCAGCACCCCGCGCACCAGCATCTGGCGCGCGGCATAGGCCAGGCCGAGCAGCACCACCGGGAACAGCACCCCGTCGACGATGCGCTCGCCGAACCAGATCGAGCCCGACAGCGGCGTGCGGCCGCGGACCGCCCTCACGGCCAGCCACGCCAGCAGCGCGCAGGCCGCGATCACGGCCGCCTCGACCAGCACCGAGGGGCGAGCCAGACCGGACAGCAGGGTCTCGAGCTCGGCGGTCGCGAGCGGGGCGGCGGCCGCCCAGGCGACGGCCGGCGCAAACAGGCCGGCGAGGCCGGCGGCCCCGAGGGTGGCGAGGCGGTGCATCAGACGCCCGTGAGCACGCGCAGGTGCGCGACGACACTGCGGCCGAGCGCGCTCAGCGCGTAGCCGCCTTCGAGGCAGCTGACGATCCGACCCTTGGCGTGCCGGTCGGCCAGGGCCTTGAGCTGCCGGGTCATCCACTCGTAGTCGGCCTCGACCAGCCCGAGCTGGCCCATGTCGTCCTCGCGGTGCGCATCGAAGCCGGCACTGATGAACACGATCTGCGGGCGGAACTCGTCGAGCCGGGGCATCCAGTTGGCCTCGATCAGGTCGCGCAGTGCCGCGCCGCGGGTGTAGGGCGGCACTGGCAGGTTGATCATGTTCGTGCCCTTGGGCACGTCGCCGCTGTACGGGTACAAGGGGTGCTGGAAGAAGCTGGCCATCAGGATGCGGTCGTCGCCAGCGACGATGTCCTCGGTCCCGTTGCCGTGGTGCACGTCGAAGTCGACGATCGCCACCCGCTCGATGCCGCGCACGTCCAGCGCGTGACGCGCCGCGATCGCGACGTTGTTGAAGAAGCAGAAGCCCATCGCCTCCCCGCGCGTCGCGTGGTGGCCAGGCGGGCGCACGGCGCAGAACGCGTTCTCCGCGGTCCCGTCGATCACGGCGTCGGTGGCGGCGATGGCCGCGCCCGCGGCCCGCAGGGCGGCGCGCCAGGTGCCCGCGTTGACGGCAGTGTCCGGGTCGACCGAGCGGCGCTCGCCGGACGCCTCGACCTGCTGCAGCAGGTCGCCGATCTCGTCGATGTAACTGCGTGTGTGCGCCAGCTGCAGGTCGCTGAGCTGGGCGAGCGGGGCGTCGCGCCGGTCGATGGCGATGTCCAGGCCGCTGGCGATCAGGTGGTCGCTGATGGCGTCCAGGCGCTCGGGGCACTCGGGGTGGCCCCGCCCCATGTCGTGGCCGCGGCAGTCGGAATGGCTGAAGAAGGCAGTGGACATGTCGATAACCGTGTCTGTCCCGCACGGTGGCGTGAACGCCGTCGCGCCCGGCGCGCCGGCATGACCCGGAGCATCGCCGGGACATGCCGCGGGCCGTTGATCTCGGTTAAGGTGCCTCGATGGAACGCTCACCCCACCCGCTGCACATGCTGGCGGCCGACCTGGACACGCTGGTCGACCAACTGGGTCGGATTATCGTCGGCAAACGCACCCAGATCGAGGACAGCGTCGCCTGCCTGCTGGCCGGCGGCCACCTGCTGATCGAGGACGTGCCCGGCGTGGGCAAGACCACGCTGGCCCATGCGCTGGCCGTCTCGATGGGGCTGCGCTTCGCTCGCGTGCAGTTCACCGCCGACCTGATGCCCAGCGACCTGGTCGGCGTCAGCCTGTACGAGCGCGCCCGCGAGGCCTTCGTGTTCCACCCGGGGCCGGTGTTCGCCCAGGTGCTGCTGGCCGACGAGATCAACCGCGCCGGCCCGAAGACCCAGAGCGCCCTGCTGGAGGCCATGGAGGAGCACCAGGTCACGGTCGAGGGCGAGACGCGGGCGCTGCCGCGGCCCTTCTTCGTGATCGCCACGCAGAACCCAAGCGACCAGCTGGGCACCTACCCGCTGCCGGAGAGCCAGCTCGACCGATTCCTCATGTGCATCTCGATCGGCTACCCCGACCG
>JALOSQ010000247.1 GCA_025458335.1 Ideonella sp. | reverse complement strand
CGACTGGCTCGGCGACCAGGACGCGATCGAGTTCATGTGCCGCGAGGCGCCGAAGGTCGTCTACGAGCTCGAGCACTTCGGCATGCCGTTCGACCGCAACCCGGACGGCACGATCTACCAGCGTCCGTTCGGCGGCCACACCGCCAACTACGGCGAGAAGCCGGTGCAGCGCGCCTGCGCCGCGGCCGACCGCACCGGCCACGCGATGCTGCACACGCTCTACCAGCAGAACGTCAAGGCGCGCACGCAGTTCTTCGTCGAGTGGATGGCGCTCGACCTGATCCGCGATGCCGAGGGCGACGTGGTCGGCGTCACCGCGCTCGAGATGGAGACGGGTGACCTGCACGTGCTCGAGGCCAAGGTCACGCTGCTGGCCACCGGGGGCGCGGGCCGGATCTTCGCGGCCAGCACCAATGCCTTCATCAACACCGGTGACGGCCTGGGTATGGCGGCGCGCGCCGGCATCCCGCTCGAGGACATGGAGTTCTGGCAGTTCCACCCGACCGGCGTGGCCGGCGCCGGCGTGCTGCTGACCGAGGGTTGCCGCGGCGAGGGCGCGATCCTGCGCAACAGCAATGGCGAGCGCTTCATGGAGCGCTATGCGCCCACGCTGAAGGACCTCGCGCCGCGCGACTTCGTCTCGCGCTGCATGGACCAGGAGATCAAGGAAGGTCGGGGCTGCGGCCCGAACAAGGACTACGTGGTCCTCGACATGACCCACCTTGGCGCCGAGACGATCATGAAGCGGCTGCCCTCGGTCTTCGAGATCGGCCACAACTTCGCCAACGTCGACATCACCAAGGAGCCGATCCCGGTGGTGCCGACCATCCACTACCAGATGGGCGGCATCCCGACCAACGTCCACGGCCAGGTGGTGGTGCCGAAGAACGGCAATCCCAATGCCGTGGTCAACGGGCTGTATGCCGTGGGCGAATGTTCTTGCGTGAGCGTGCACGGCGCCAACCGGCTCGGCACGAACTCGCTGCTGGACCTGCTGGTCTTCGGGCGCGCGGCCGGCAACCACATCGTCGACTCGGCCCTGAAGTCGCGCAGCCACAAGCCGCTGCCCGCCGACGCCACCGAGGCCACCGAGGCCCGCCTTGCGCGCCTGGAGTCGAGCAGCTCCGGCGAGTATGCGCAGGACGTGGCCAACGATCTGCGTCGCGCCATGCAGCAGCACGCCGGCGTGTTCCGCACCCAGGCGTCGATGGACGAGGGCGTGGACAAGATCAAGGCCATCGCCGAGCGCGTCAAGGCCATCCACCTCGCCGACAAGTCGAAGGTGTTCAACACCGCCCGCATCGAGGCGCTCGAAGTCGAGAACCTGATCGAGTCGGCACTGGCCACGATGATCTCGGCGGCGGCCCGCAAGGAAAGCCGCGGGGCCCACACCGTGAACGACTACGGCGACAGCCCGGAGTACCCGAACGGCCGCAACGACAAGGAGTGGATGAAGCACTCGCTGTGGTTCAAGGAGGGCAACCGCCTCGACTACAAGCCGGTGAACCTCAAGCCGCTGACGGTCGAGAGCATCCCGCCGAAGGTCCGGTCGTTCTGATCGGCCCGTCGACACCGCTGCCTCCCCGCCGAGCCCGATCCTTCGCAGGTCCAACGAAGCAGTCCCATGACCAAGCGCACGTTCCAGATCTACCGCTACGACCCCGACCAGGACGCCAAGCCGCGCATGCAGACGCTCGAGGTCGACCTCGACGGCTCCGAGCGCATGCTCCTCGACGCCCTGATGAAGCTCAAGCAGGTCGACCCGTCGCTGAGCTTCCGCCGCTCCTGCCGGGAAGGCGTGTGCGGGTCGGACGCGATGAACATCAACGGCAAGAACGGCCTGGCGTGCCTGACCAACATGCGCACCCTGCCGGCCACCGTGGTGCTCAAGCCGCTGCCGGGGCTGCCGGTCATCCGCGACCTGATCGTCGACATGACCCAGTTCTTCAAGCAGTACCACTCGATCAAGCCCTACCTCGTCAACGACACGCCGCCGCCCGAGAAGGAGCGCCTGCAGTCCCCCGAGGAGCGTGAGGAGCTCAACGGCCTGTACGAGTGCATCCTGTGCGCGAGCTGCTCGACGAGTTGCCCGAGCTTCTGGTGGAACCCGGACAAGTTCGTGGGCCCGGCGGGCCTGCTGCAGGCCTACCGGTTCATCGCCGACAGCCGCGACCAGGCCACGGCGGACCGCCTCGACAACCTCGAGGATCCGTACCGCCTGTTCCGCTGCCACACGATCATGAACTGCGTCGACGTCTGCCCGAAGGGCCTGAACCCGACCAAGGCGATCGGCAAGATCAAGGAGCTGATGGTCCGGCGGGCCGTCTGATCTCCGGGGCGGTTCGCTCGTTCAGTCTCCTGCAAGCCGCGCGATGGACAGTGTCCTCGACCCGCGGGCGCTGGGCCGCCTCAAGTGGCGGTGCCGGCGGGGCATGCTCGAGAACGACCTGCTGATCGCCCGCTTCTTCGACCGGCACGGTGCCACGCTGACCCGGGCGCAGGCCAGCGCGATGGAATTGCTGATGGCCCTGTCCGACAACGACCTGCTGGACCTTCTGCTGTCGCGGCGCGAGCCCGAAGGAGACCTGGCTCGGCCCGACGTGTTGGCGCTGCTCGGCCTGCTTCGCACGCCAGCGGCGCCTCATCCCTGATCCCCACGAACGAGGAACGACCATGACGCCCTCCGAAGTCAAAGCCAGCCTGTCCTTCTCGGACGGCAGCCCGAGCATCGAGTTGCCGATCTACAAGGGCTCGATCGGTCCGGACGTCATCGACATCCGCAAGCTGTATGCGCAGACGGGCAAGTTCACCTACGACCCTGGCTTCCTGAGCACGGCGTCCTGCCAGTCCGCGATCACCTACATCGACGGCGACAAGGGCGAGCTGCTGTACCGCGGCTATCCGATCGAGCAGCTGGCGACCCAGTGCGACTTCCTGGACACTTGCCACCTGCTCCTGTACGGAGACCTGCCCAACGCGAAGCAGCAGGCGGACTTCCACAAGCTCGTGACCAATCACACCATGGTCAACGAGCAGATGCAGTTCTTCCTGCGGGGCTTCCGTCGCGATGCACACCCGATGGCGGTCATGACCGGCCTCGTGGGCGCCCTGTCGGCCTTCTATCACGACAGCACCGACATCACCAATCCGAAGCACCGTGACATCGCCGCGATCCGCCTGATCGCGAAGATGCCCACGCTGGTGGCCATGGCCTACAAGTACGGCATCGGGCAGCCGTACATCTACCCGAAGAACTCGCTGAGCTACTCCGCGAACTTCATGCGCATGATGTTCGCGACGCCCTGCGAGGAGTACGAGCCGAACGACGTGCTCGTGCGTGCCATCGACCGCATCTTCATCCTGCACGCCGACCACGAGCAGAACGCCTCCACCTCCACCGTGCGCCTGTGCGGGAGCTCCGGCACGAACCCCTTCGCGGCCATCGCGGCGGGCGTGGCCTGCCTGTGGGGCCCGGCGCATGGCGGCGCCAACGAGGCGGCGCTGAACATGCTCGAGGAGATCCAGCGCCAAGGCGGTGTCGAGAAGATCGGCGAGTTCATCAAGCAGGTCAAGGACAAGAACTCCAGCGTCAAGCTGATGGGCTTCGGTCATCGGGTCTACAAGAACTACGACCCGCGCGCCAAGCTGATGCGCGAGACCTGCCACGAGGTGCTCGGTGCGCTCGGGCTGGGGAACGACCCGCTGTTCAAGCTGGCCATGGCGCTGGAGAAGATCGCGCTCGAGGACGAGTACTTCGTCGCCCGCAAGCTGTACCCGAACGTCGACTTCTACTCGGGCATCGTGCAGCGCGCGATCGGCATCCCGGTGAGCCTGTTCACCGCGATCTTCGCGCTCGCCCGCACGGTCGGCTGGATCGCCCAGCTCAACGAAATGATCGGCGATCCCGAGTACAAGATCGGACGGCCCCGGCAGCTGTTC
>JALOSQ010000029.1 GCA_025458335.1 Ideonella sp. | reverse complement strand
TGCGTCTTCGAGGGCCGGGTCGTGCTCGGCGATGGCGCGCGCATCGGCCCGAATTGCGTGATCCGCGACGCCGAGATCGGCCCGGGCGCCCTGTTGCAGGCGTTCACGCACCTCAACGGCGAGGGCCGGCCGATCGTGATCGGCGCGCGAGCCGAGGTCGGCCCGTTCGCCCGGCTGCGGCCCGGGGCGTCGCTGGGCGACGAGGTGCACATCGGCAACTTCGTCGAGGTCAAGAACTCCACGCTCGCCCGGGGCGCCAAGGCGAACCACCTCGCCTACCTCGGCGACGCCACCGTGGGCGAGCGGGTCAACTATGGCGCCGGGAGCATCACCGCCAACTACGACGGCGCGAACAAGCACCGCACGGTGATCGAGGCCGAGGCGCACATCGGCAGCAACTGCGTGCTCGTCGCCCCGGTCACGGTCGGCGCCGGCGCCACCATCGGAGCGGGGTCGACGATCGGCAAGGACGCGCCCGCCGGGCAGCTCAGCGTGGCGCGAGCGCGCCAGGTCGCCATCGCGCACTGGCAACGACCGAAGAAGGAGAAGAAGCCATGAGCGCTCGCCCGCACCGCATCGCCGTGATCCCCGGCGACGGCATCGGCACCGAGGTGATGCCCGAGGGCCTGCGCGTGCTCGAGGCGGTCGCCGAGAAGCACGGCATCGCGTTCGACTTCACGCCGATCGAGTGGGCCAGCTGCGCCTGGTACGCCAGGCACGGCCAGATGATGCCCGACGACTGGAAGGTGCGACTCGAGGGCATGGACGCGATCTACTTCGGCGCGGTCGGCTGGCCAGCCACCGTGCCGGACCACGTGTCGCTGTGGGGCTCGCTGCTGAAGTTCCGCCGCGAGTTCGACCAGTACGTCAACCTGCGCCCGTGCCGCCTGATGCCGGGCATCCGCTCGCCGCTGGTGGACCGCCAGGGCCGCCCGCGCGCGCCCGGCGAGATCGACTTCTACGTGGTGCGCGAGAACACCGAGGGCGAGTACTCGTCGATCGGCGGGCGCATGTTCGAGGGCACCGAGCGCGAGTTCGTCGTGCAGGAGACGGTGATGACGCGCACCGGGGTCGACCGCGTGCTGCGCTTCGCCTTCGAGCTGGCCGCGAAGCGCCCGAAGCGCCACCTCACGTCGGCGACCAAGAGCAACGGCATCGCGATCACCATGCCGTACTGGGACGAACGCGTGGCCGCGATGGCCGCCGGCTACCCGCAGGTGCGGGTCGACCAGTTCCACATCGACATCCTGACCGCGCACTTCGTGCAGCGGCCGGAGCACTTCGATGTGGTGGTGGCCAGCAACCTGTTCGGTGACATCCTGTCCGACCTCGGCCCGGCCTGCACCGGCACGATCGGCATCGCGCCGAGCGCGAACCTCAACCCGGACCGGCGCTTCCCGTCGCTGTTCGAGCCGGTGCATGGCTCGGCGCCCGACATCGCGGGCCAGGGCATCGCCAACCCGATCGGCATGATCTGGTCGGGTGCGCTGATGCTCGACCACCTCGGACATCCCGAGGCGGCTGCCGACGTGCTGGCCGCGATCGAAAGGGTCCTGGCGGACCCGGCGGCCCCGCGCACCCGGGACATCGGCGGGCAGGCCACCACCGCCGAAGTCGGCAGGGCCGTCGCCGAGGCGGTCCGTGCGGCCGGCTGAGCGGCCGTCAGGCCCTCAAGCCGCCGGACGAGTCCAGGTGAAGACCTGCATCGGCGGGATGTTTCGGAACTCCCACTCGCAGGTCGGGGTTCCCATGACCGGCGTGGTGCGGCGCGCCACGTGCGCTCGCACCTGGTAGGCCACGAAGCGCCCGCCCGGGGCCAGCGAGGTCGCCACCGCAGCGGCGATACGCTCGCCCACCTCGACCGGCATGGTCGAGAACGGGATGCCCGAGATCACGACGTCGGCCGCCGGCAGCTGGTGCTCGGCCAGGAACTCGCCGATGCGCTCGGCACTGCCGTGCTGCACGATCAGCCGCGGGTCGCGCACCGTGCTGCGCAGCCGCGCATGGAACTCGTCGGACAGCTCGATGGCCAGCAGCCTCGCTTCGGGCCGCATCGTGCGCAGGAAGGCGCGCGTGGTGCCGCCGGTGCCGGGCCCGAGTTCGACGACCACCTTCGCCTCGGACAGCCGCGCGGTGCGCACGAGGCGCCGCTCCAGCCATCCCGAGCTCGGGATGACCGACCCCACCTCCCGGGGATGACGCACGAAGCCCAGCAGGAACGCCAGGCGGTCGGACCAGACGTCGGGCGGCCCGCCCCCGCTCGGGGCGGGCCCGAGCGCTGGCGAGGGGATCGACGAGACGCGCGGCGGGTCGCGGGGAGCCGCCGGGGGATCAGGAGGCAGGGGACGCAAGGGGTGCGGGGCGATGCGACACTGCGGGTCGCTTTCGCGTCAAGGGCTGTCCGAGACGCGAGTCTATGCCGACCGCCCGGCCCAGCCCTCGATGACCGCATACCGCAGTCGCGCAAGCGATCCGGATCCCGCATGTCCTACCTGTACCTTGCTCTGGCCATCGTGGCCGAGGTGATCGGCACCTCGGCCCTGAAGGCCACCGCCGGATTCACGCGCCCTGGCCCGTCCGTCCTCGTGGTGGTGGCCTACGGCGCCGCCTTCTACTGCCTGTCGCTGGCGCTGCGCTCGATCCCCGTCGGCATCGCCTACGCCATCTGGTCCGGTGTCGGCACCGCCCTGATCGCGCTGATCGGCTGGTGGGTGCTCGGGCAGCGGCTCGACGCGCCCGCCTGGGCCGGAATCGGGTTGATCGTCGCCGGCGTGGTGGTCATCCAGCTCTCGTCGAGCCCGGTCACGTGAAGCCGACCACTGCCACGGGACAGGAGGCCGCGGTGAAGCCGCGGCGACGGCTTGCCTGGTTCCTGCTTGCCGTCGCGATCGTGTCGGGCGCGAGCGGCACTGCCACCTTGCCGGCGACAGACGGCTTCACCAACCCCGGGGCGGTGGCCATCGTGCTCGCCTGCTACGCGGTGTGCTTCCTGGCGCTGACGAGGGCGCTGCACCAGATCCCCGTGTCGATTGCCTATGCCCTGTGGTCGGGCCTGGGCATCGTCATCGTCTCGACGATCGGATGGCTGCTGCACGACCAGCCGCTGAACGCCGGCGAGGTCATCGGCATGGCCCTCATCCTGCTCGGCGTCGTGGTGATCCAGCTGGGCTCGCGCACCATCCGCTGAGCCTGCCTCGCCGCCCGCCGGGCCGGCGCTCGCCGCTCGTTCGACGCGCCGGGGCAGCGCCGGCAGGCGCCTCAACCGGCGTCGAAGACCTCCCGGGCCAGGCACAGGTCCTCCCACGCCCGCGCCTTGTCCAGCGGGTTGCGCAGCAGGTAGGCCGGGTGGTAGGTGACGACCAGCGGCACACCCTGGTACCGATGCACCCGCCCGCGCAGGCGCCCGATCGCCTCGTCGCTGCGCAACAGGCTCTGGACGGCGAACCGCCCCATCGCCACGATGATCCGGGGCTTCAGCAGCTCGATCTGGCGGACGAGGTAGGGCTCGCACTGCGCCAGTTCCTCGGGCTCCGGATTGCGGTTGTTCGGCGGGCGGCACTTGACCGTGTTGGCGATGTAGGCGGCGCGGGCCGCCTCCGGACCGTCCGGGTCTCGCGACACGCCGATCGCCGCCAGCATCGCGTCGAGCAACTGGCCCGACTTGCCGACGAAGGGCTCGCCCTGCAGGTCTTCCTGCTCGCCAGGGGCCTCGCCGACGACCATCCATCGGGCGTCGTGGCGTCCCGTGCCGAACACGGCCTGGCGCCGGCCCGTGCACAGCTTGCATGCGGTGCATCCGGCCGCCGCCTGGCCCAGCGCCGCCCAGTCCATCTGCTCGATGCCCGGCGGCCGGCGACCCGGCGGCGGCGGGGGGCCGGCGACAGGCGACGGGCGCTGGGCGCGCGCAGCCGGGCCACCCGCGCCGGCCGGATCGGCGGGCACCCGCGGCAACGTGCCCGTCGCTGCGACCGGCGATCGGTCTGTGGGGGTCGTGGCAGGCGTGGCGGCGGATACGGCAGCGGCGGGGGCGGCCAACGGGGCAAGCCTCGCGTCACCGGGCATGGCGCCGGGCCCGGGCCGACCCGCGACGACCTCACCGCCATCGGCGGGCGGCACGGGCGCGGCACGCGATCCCGCGGGCCACGGGACGACGCCCATCGCCTCGAGGAGACGCCGCTGCCGGTCGTCCCAGCGCGCCCAGGGGTCAGTCGCCATGCGGCACCTCGGCGGCCGACGCACCGCCGCGCGACCTGCCGACCCCCTCGCGGGCTGCTGTCGAGGACACGCCGGCACCGAAATCGGCCGTCAGGGGTCGGCTCATCAGGATGGCGTCCTCGCGACGCCCCGGGGGACCCGGGTAGTACTGGCGGCGCAGGCCCACCTCGCGATAGCCGAGCCGGGCATACAGCGCCCGGGCGCGCAGGTTGGACGCGCGCACTTCCAGCCAGATCTCGGCCACGCCGCGAATCCGGGCCTCGTCTTCCAGTCGCTCCAGCAGGGCGCGCCCGAGGCCGCGCCCCTGATGCGCCGGGATCACGGTGACATTGAGCAGGTGCAGCTCCCCGGCCCCGCGCATCGCGACGATGTAGCCGAGGATGCCCTGGTCGGGATCGACCATCACCTGGGCCCAGTGGCCGGCGGCCAGCGTGTCTGCGAAGTTCCCACGGCTCCAGGGCCACGGGTACGCCTGGACCTCGATGGCCATGACCGCCTCGAGATCGTCGAGGGTCATCGGCCGAAGGCCCAGGGTGGCCGTCGCCGGCGCAAGGGCAACACCGGGTTGCGCGCGCTCGTTCATCGAGCCGGGCCTTGGGCCGCGGCACGCGCCTCGCGCTCGGCCGTGGTGAGTGCGACCCGGTCACGCACGTACGCCGGACGCGCGGCGGCCGCCGGCCTGGCGGCTCCTGCAGCATGGCGCTGCAGCGCGAGGTCGAGCAAGGCATCGGGCGAGGGCCAGGCATCCGGGTCGAACCGCGCGGTCGCGCAGCGCAGGCGCTCGCCGCAGACCGCAACCGCCGTGCCGCCGATCAGCATCGGCCACCGGGCCGATGCCTGCGAGGCGGGCGGTGCCGACCACACGGCACTCAGCGAGTCGGCGGTCCACAGGTCCGGCACCTGGATCGGCCGCGAGCGGCCGCCGGCCTCGACCTCGTAGGCGCCGGCGTAGATCTCGTCCATCCGGGCGTCCTGCACAGCCCAGACACGGGCGGGCTGCGCGGCGCCGGCGCGGCGCCACGCGTCGAGCGCGACGGCCTCGAGCGTGTCGAGCGGCAGGACCGGTCGCCCGACCGCCTCGGCCAGCCCCTGGGCCACGGCACAGGCAGTGCGCAGGCCGGTGAAGGCGCCGGGCCCCTGGCCGAAGCCGACCGCGTCGAGGTCGCGGAAGGTACAACCGGCTTCGGCGACGAGCTGGCCCAGGGCCGGCACCAGACCAGCGGAGGCACGCGCACCGCCCGGGCCCTCGTGCAGCCAGCGACCGTGATCGGTGACGAGCCCGGCGGACAGCCGCTCGCCCGACGTGTCGAAGACGAGGAGCACCGGCATCGGATCAGTGTAGCCGTGCGATCATTTCGGGCATGTCGATGCGCCGCGAGGTCGAACCCGGCCTGCCGCCGCGCCGCGCTGGCGGATTCGATGCCCGCCGCGAAGGGCCCCGCAGCGCTGCGGGGCGTTGGTCTTTCCGGCAGCCCGACGCCCGTGCGCTCGGATCCCTGCTGCTGGCCGCGGCGCTGGTCGCCCCGGTGGCCGTGCGCGCGCAGGTGCTGCCCGCTGCCGTGTCGGAGCCACCGGCGGTGGCAGCGCCCGCCCCGGTGGGCACCCCTTCGGCGCTGCTTCCGGCCGAGGTCGAGGCCTCGCTGCGGGCGGCCCAGATACCGCGCGAGGCGATCGCCATCGTCGTCCAGGAGGTCGATCGAACCATGCCAGCCCGCCTGGCCTGGCAGGCGCAGCGGCCGATGAACCCGGCCTCGCTGATGAAGCTGCTGCCCACTGCGGCCGCGCTCGAGTTGCTCGGCCCGGCCTGGACGTGGACGACCTCGGTCTGGCTCACCGGGGTGGTGCGCGACGGCGTGCTCGACGGCTCTGTGGTGATCAGGGGCAGCGGCGACCCGAAGCTGGTGGTCGAGCGGGTGTGGCTGCTGCTCAGGCGGGTGCAGCAGCTTGGCGTGCGCGAGATTCGCGGCGACATCGTGCTGGACCGCAGCGCCTTCTCGGTGCCCGAGTCGAACCCGGGCGACTTCGACGGCGAGCCCTTCCGGCCCTACAACGCCTCACCCGATGCCCTTCTGCTGAACTACCGCTCGCTGCTGATCGGCTTCCACCCGGATGCCCGCAGTGGCCACGCCGCGGTCTCGGTCGAGCCGGCGCTCGCCGGGCTTCGCGTGCCCGTCCGCGTGCCGCTCGCCGCCGGTCCGTGCGGCGACTGGCGCAGCGCGCTGCGCGCCGACCTGGCCGACCCCTCGCGGATCGTCTTCGGCGGCGCCTTCCCCGCGTCGTGCGGAGAACGCTTCTGGCCGGTCGCGCCGGCCGATCCGCGTGGCTACAACGCCCGGCTGCTGCAGGGCCTATGGGCCGAGATGGGCGGCCGCCTCGCCGGCACGGTGCGCGACGGCGCCGCCCCCGCCGGAGAGCCGCCGACCTTCGAAGTCAGCTCGCCGCCGCTGGCCGAGGTCACGCGCGACATCAACAAGTTCAGCAACAACGTGATGGCGCAGCAGCTGTTCCTGACGCTGGCGCTGCAGCAGCGCGGCCGCGGCACGGTGGTCGACGCGCGCGAGGTACTGAGACAGTGGCTGGTCGACCGCTTCGGCCCGCTGGCCAACGACGTCGTCATCGACAACGGGTCGGGCCTGTCGCGCGAATCACGTGCCTCGGCGCAGTTGCTGGCGCGTCTGCTGCAGGCGATCTGGGCCAGTCCGGCCATGCCCGAGCTCGCAGCCTCGTTGCCCGTCACGGGCATCGACGGCACGGCCAGGCGGATCCGCGCCGAGGGCGCCCGGGCCCACCTGAAGACCGGCTCGCTGCGCGACGTCGCCGGCGTCGCCGGGTACGTGCACGCGCCCTCGGGGCGGCGTTACGCTCTCGTCGTCATCGTCAATCACCCGAACGCCGCGGGCGCCCGGCCCGTCTTCGACGCGCTCGTGCGCTGGACGGCGGCCGACGGGGTGACGCCGTGAGGGCCGCAGCCCGCGCCGCAGGCGCCTCACGCCGGGCGGCTCGATGAGCGGCGTCACCGGCGTGTGGGTGGAGGTCCTGGGCTATGCGGCCGCCACGCTCACCACTGCCGCCTTCGTCCCGCAGGTCCGGCACACGCTTCGCACGCGCGACGTCTCGGGCATCTCGACCGGCATGTACGCCGTCTTCACCACCGGCATCGCGCTGTGGCTGCTCTACGGGTTGGCGGTGCGCGCGTGGCCGATCGTGCTGGCCAATGCCGTCACCTTGGGGCTCGCCGCGACGATCCTGGTGCTCAAGCTGACGGTCGAGCGCGAACGAAAACGGCGGCTGCCGCCGCCGTCCAAGGGCTGATCCCGCCGGGGATTCAGGGCTGGGTGGCCAACGCCGCGAGGATCTGCTGGAAGTAGCCGCGCGCCAGCGCGTTGCAGAACGGCGCCGCCAGCCCGTGGTAAGCCGCCTGCAGCGCCTGCGGGGTCGGGAACCCGGCTTTGGCCTGCTGCCAACCGGCAAATAGCGCGTCGCTGGGCGCACCCGCCGGAGTGCCGGTGGCGCCCGGCAGCGTGGCACGGCTCTCGAGGTTCCAGGCCGGGATCGGCGGAGCGCCGACGGGCAGTCGCGAGTTGAGGTACGCCTGGGCCACCGGCGTATTGACATCCCAGAACACGACCGGATCGAGCGCCCCGCCGCACAAGGCCAGGGGTGCGGCTGGGGTCCAGTCGAGGTCGGCGGGCAGCCCCGGAGCGCGCACCAGCGTGTTGCGCACGAGGGCCGCGCGGTAGTTCGAAGTGGCATACGACGCGCGGAACGCATCGGTGAGCAGGCCTCCGGCCCCGAAGAGCTGCGTGTTGCCCGGGTCCGGGTTGGGCAGCCGGTTCTGCGCCTTCAGCGTGTCGATCGGCGTGTCGGTCGGGAAGAGCGTCTCGGCCGTCGCGGCGAACGGCGCCTGGTAGGCGTCGGCCGGGTTCGCGTAGATGTCGCCGTAGGACCGCTGGTAGCTCGTGAGCAGCAGCGGCACGAAGATCGTCGCGCCGCCGTTGACCTGGCCGCCCGGGCTCGTCACGATGTCGCCGAAGCCCACGAGGTTGTACGGGCCCGACATCGGGACCGAGGCCGTGAGCGAGAACTCGCCGGCGTGGTCGCGTTCGAGCACCTTGTGCACGGCCATCGCGACGTGCCCGCCCTGCGAGTACCCGGCCACGAACAGCCGGTTCGCCGGCCGCACCGCGCTGGTCGAGTTCAGGTAGGCACGCGCCGCACGCAAGCCGTCGATGACGTCGGACGCGGAATTCTCGGCATTGAGGTAGGGGTGGTACGACAACGAGGAGGTGTCGTAGCCCAGGTAGTTGGGCGCCACCACGATGAAGCCCTGCGCAGCGTAGGTCGCCGCCACCAGCGCCCCCTCGCTGTTGGCCGTCAGGTTGGCCATGTTGAAGGACTTGAGCGTCGTGGTGCCGTGCGCGTACAGCACCACGGGGCGGTTGCCGCCGCAGGCGGCCTGGTTCGACCCGGTGGGGATCATCACGGCGGTCGAGGCCGTGGCGAAGTTGCCGCGCGGGTCCTTCGTCTGGTAGCGGATGCGCTTGGTCGTGACGTCGCAAGTGGCCGGCCCGACGAGGGCCGCGGTACCGGCCGCGGTGGCTGCCGCATCGATCTGGGCGCGGGTCAGCGTGACGCCGTCGTCGACACCGACCAGCCCGCCGCGCACCGGGTCGGAATCGCCCCCGCCGCCGCAGGCGCTCAGCGCCGCGACGGCCACGGCGGTCAGTGCAAGCATGCGGATGCGAGAGCTGCTCCAGGCCATTCGATCGTCCTCTGTCGTGGAATGAGTACCCCGGGCTCGCCAATGGCAACACCAGGGCCGGGGCACTATAGGAGTGCGGTTTTGCCGCGCCGCAGCGGGGAAACCCGCGACGCCCCCGCGTCCCCGCGGGGCGCGTGACGCATCGGTCGAAGCGAGGGTGGGGAGGCGGGCGTTCAGCTGCCGAACGGGTTGTTCGAAGCCCGGTTGGCCGCCGCGGTGCCGAGCAGGGCATGACCGCCCGCGCTGGGCTGCAGGTCGTCGGCCCAGAACCAAAGCGTGGCCGAGGCCGCATTCCCGGCCGCGTCGGCCGGACCGAGCGTGTTGGTGTTGCAGTCCGGCAGGACCGCCGTCGTGGCGCAGGCCGCATTGATCGCGTTGACGAACCCGTTGGCCGCGGGCGCCTGCACGACGTTGCGCACCAGCACGTCGGCCAGCACGATGCCGATCCGGCGGCCGTCGTTGATCAGCGTGGTGCGCAGACCCCCGTTGAAGCGATCGGCCAGGGTCGTGAGCAGGGCGGACCGGTCGATGTCGGTGTTTGCGGCTCGTTCGGCGCGGCCGAACGGCGTCAATCCGAGGTCCGGCACCGTGACGACGAGCACGCGGGCGCCGGCGGTGGCCAAGCGATTCACCTGGCCGGCGAGGACTGCACCCCGGGCTTCGGCGGCATCGCTCAGCACCTGGGCCGAGGACGCCGGGTAGTCGCGGTACAGGTCGATCACGTCGTGCAGGCCCACGAACACCGTGACCAGGTCCTTGGCCGAGAGCGGGCCGAGAGCGAGCTGGGCGTCGATCTGGGCCGCCACGTCGGCGACCCGCGCGCCAGGGACCGCGAGGATCCGGCTGGTGGGGTTCGCCACGTTGCTCGGATTGCAATCGGGGAACACCAGCCCGAACCGCGACGTCGCCAGCACCTGGATCCACAGCGGGTTGGCCGCGCAGTCCAGCTGGCCGGTGGTCGCATTGAGCGCGTTGACGGTGTACTTGCGGCCCGCCGGGTCGATGACGCTCGCCTCGTCGCCGAAGGCCAGCACCCGCGTGGGCTCGAACGGCGTGAGCGGGGCGCCACCGTCGCAACCCGCCAGCGCGGCCGCAGCCGCCAACAGCGCGGCCGCGGCGCCGCGCGAGCGCCATGCGGCGCCCGGGGCCGTCGAGCCGGCGCGGTCGACCGCGATCCGGATTCCTGAGGTCATCACATCTCCCGTTGAGCGGTGCGCGGCTCCCGCGATGTCGGTCGGCGCCCGGCGGTTCACGCCGCCGCGGCGCGCCGGAGGCGGTCAGCCACCGCCTCCCAGGCCGCGCCGTCGGGCACCCGCTCGACCCAGACCGCGTCGACGCCCTCGGCGTCGAAGTCGCGCAACACCGCGAAGAGTTCGTGTGCCGCCACGGCGGGATCCTGCGGCATCGTGCGCCAGACCCCGACGTCGGGCCGTGCCGCCAGGGAGCGGGAATATACCCCCAGCCCCCGGGCCGGCCCCGACCGGGTGCCAGGCAACCCGTCGAGCCGCTGCGACAGGGACAGCGCGTCCAGCAGCACCACGCGGGCCCGCGGCGCGTAATGCTGCTCCAAGGTGCCGGACGCCCGCGGCGCCGCCTCGTCGCGGTCGCGCAGCGGCTCGCCGAGCACCTGCTCCACCGCGTCACGGGCCACCCCACCGGGCCGCAGGAGCACGGGCGCGTCGCGCGATACATCGACGATCGTCGACTCGACGCCGACTTCGCAGGGGCCGCCGTCGAGCACCGGGACCGCCGGACCGAACTCGTCGACCACGTGTGCCGCGCAGGTCGGGCTCACCCTTCCGAAGCGGTTCGCACTCGGGGCCGCGACACCCCGCACGCCCCGCTGCGCGGCCGCGGCCAGCAACGCGCGGGCAACGGGATGGGCGGGGCAGCGCAGGCCGACGGTCGTCGCGCCTCCCGCCGCAGCGCCGGCCATCCCGGAGCGCCGGGTCACGATCACGGTCAGCGGACCCGGCCAGAAGGCCCGCATCAGGCGCACCGCGCGCGGCGGCAGCGTGGCCGCGAACGCGCCCGCCGCCTCGGCATCGAGGACATGCACGATGAGCGGGTGGTCAGAGGGTCGGCCCTTGGCCGCGAAGACCTGTGCCACGGCCCGGTCATCGTCGGCGCGCGCGCCGAGCCCATACACGGTCTCGGTGGGAAACGCCACGAGACCGCCCGCTGCGAGCCGCTCGGCCGCCTGCGCGATCGTGACCGGGTCGTCCCCCGGCCAGATCGAGTCGGCACTCGCGCTCGGGGTCGGGGACGCCGTCGTCGAGAGCGAAAGGCCAGGACGCGGCCCGCCAGAAGCCGACGGCGTCATGCCCTGCCCCAGCGAGGCGATCCGGCGGATCCCGTCACCACGGAGCGATGCCCAGGCTTTCCGCCGCGTCACGCGCGACTTCCAGCGCCTGTGCCGCCGTGGTCGCAGTGACGGTCAGGTGGCCCATCTTGCGGCCAGGCCGCGCCTCGGCCTTCCCGTACAGATGCAGGTGGACGCCAGGCAAGGCGAGCACGGCAGACCAGTCCGGAGGCTGACGCGGCCCGCGCCACAGGTCGCCCAGCAGGTTCAGCATCACCGCGGGCGCGGCCACGCGCGGCGCGACCAGCGGCAGGCCGGCCAGGCATCGGACCTGCAACTCGAACTGCGACACGTCGCAGGCCTCGATGGACGCATGCCCGGAGTTGTGCGGACGCGGCGCCATCTCGTTGGCAACCAGCGAACCGTCGGCGAGCACGAAGAACTCGACGCACAGCACGCCGACGTACCCCATCGCCGCGGCGATGCGGCCGGCCGCAGCCACCGCGCGCGCCGCCAGGTCGGGCGCCACGTCCGTGGCGGGCATCTCGGTAACGGCGAGGATGCCTTGACGGTGCAGGTTGCGCGCGAGCGGCAGGTGGACGACCTCGCCGCCGGCGGAGCGCGCCACGATCACGCTGATCTCGGCCTGCAACGGCAGGCGGCGCTCGAGGACACACGGCACGCGGCCGAACCGCTGCCACGCCTCGGCGAGCGACCGCGCGTCGTCGACCGGGGCCTGGCCCTTGCCGTCGTAACCGAGCATCGCGGTCTTCAGCAGGCCCGGCAGCAACGCGGCGTCGGGCTGGGCCGCCGCCGCCAGGTCGGCCTCCGTCTCGATCACGGCATGCGGGGCGCAGGGCACGTCGCTCGTGCGAAACAGCGCCTTCTCGCGGGCGCGGTGCTGGCAGGCCGCCACGGCCTCGGACGACGGCGCCACCGGGCGCGACCCGGCAAGCCAACCGAGCGACGCGGCCGGCACGTTCTCGAACTCCGTGGTCACGGCGTCGCAGTCCTCGGCCAAGGCCCCGAGGCCTGCCGGGTCGTCGTAGGCGGCCACGATCTGCCGGTGCGCCACGGTGCCTGCGGGGCTCGCCGGGTCCGGGTCGAGGACGACGGTCCGGTAGCCCAGGCGCTGTGCCGCGTGCACGAACATGCGCCCAAGCTGCCCGCCGCCGAGCACCCCGAGCGTGGCGCCGGGCATCAGGCGCGGCGGCGTCATCGCAGCTCGTCGGTCATGGCGCGCGCCGCTTCGGTCTGGCGCTCGCGCCAGGCCTGCAGTCGCTCGCGAAGCACCGGATCGCGCGTGGCCAGCATCGCCACCGCGAACAGCGCCGCGTTGGCCGCGCCGGACTCGCCGATGGCGAACGTCGCCACGGGCACGCCCTTGGGCATCTGCACGATCGAGTGGAGCGAATCGACGCCGTTCAGATGCCGGCTGGCCACCGGCACGCCGAGCACCGGCACGGTGGTCTTGGCCGCCAGCATGCCGGGCAGGTGGGCCGCACCCCCGGCGCCGGCGATGATCGCCACCAGGCCCCGCCCCGCCGCGGCCTCGGCGTAGCGAAACATGTCGTCGGGCATGCGGTGCGCCGAGACGACGCGCGCCTCGAACGCGATGTCGAAGTCGGCGAGAATCGACGTCGCGGCCTTGAGGGTGTCCCAGTCGCTGCGGGACCCCATCACGACACCGACGAGGGGGGCTGGAGCCGATGGGGGGGCCATGTCGCCTCGGGCTGGAAACGGCTTGAATTGTAGGCGCCGGCCTTCAGCTTCCCCCAGTCGTCGCCCTTGCCGCGACCCCCGAACCACCTCGCCCCGGACCCTCGTTGCGCCCATGGACATCACGATCGAGAACTTCGAAGCCGAGGTCATCAACGCCTCGATGCGCCAACCCGTGCTGCTCGACATCTGGGCGCCGTGGTGCGGCCCGTGCCGCGTCCTCGGACCGGTGCTCGAGAAGGTCGAGACCGCCTACGGGGGTCGCTTCGCGCTGGCCAAGCTCAACTCGGACGAGCAGCCGGAGATCGCCGGCCAGCTGTCGCAGATGTTCGGCGTGCGCAGCATCCCGTTCTGCGTGCTGTTCAAGGACGGCCAGCCCGTCGACGGATTCGTGGGCGCGCTGCCCGAGCCGCAGGTCAAGGCCTTCCTCGACCGCCACGTGCCGAGCGCCGAGGAACTCGCCGCCGAGGAGGACGTCGCGGATGCGCAAGCCCTGCTGTCGGAGGGCGATACGGCGCACGCCCTCGAGAAGCTGCAGGAGGCGGTGGCGATCAACCCGGCCAACGACGCTGCCCGCTACGACTACGTCTGTGCCCTGCTGCGCGCCGGTCGCGTGCGCGAGGCGCGGGCCGCGTACGAGCCCGCGGCTCAGCGCGCCCTGCCCGAGCCGCGCCTGGCCGCCGCCGGTCTGTGGCTCGAGGCCTGCGAGCGCGCCTCGACGGCACGCGACGAGGCCACGCTGCGCCAGGCGATCGAGGCCAACCGGCGCGACTTCGATGCCCGCTACGAACTCGCGCAGCGACTGATGGCCGCCCAGCGCTGGACCGACGCGATGGACGAGCTGCTCGAGATCGTCATGCGCGAAAAGGCCTGGCGTGACGAGGCTGCCCGCCGGACCTACGTCGCGATCCTCGAGCTGATGACCAAGCCCGCGCCGGCAGCCGGGAAGGCCGAGGCAGCGTCCGCGAAAGGCGCCCTCGAGGTCGCCGGCCGTCCGGCCAGCCCGGCCGGTGATCCCGTGATCGACCAGTACCGGCGCAAGCTGAGCATGGCGCTGTTCTGAGGCGGCGTCCCTGAAGCGGCATCTGCCGCCGCGGGGCCGCGGCGAACCGTGGCCGCCGTCGGCCGCTGCGCCGTCAGGGCGCGTAGCGGCTGGTGACCGGCGCGATGGCGGCCAGGAAGGTCGCCTGCTGCTGGCGGTGCAGGGCCCAGTCGGCCTGTGCGCAGTCCCGGTGATAGTCGGACTCGGCGCGACGGCCCAGCGCCTCCAGCAACGCGGCCAGCCGGGCATGGGCGCAGGCCCGGTCGTCGGCGTCGACCGCCTCCTCGAGCGCGCCGACCGCCGCCTCGGCGTGCGCCGAGGCGGCACCGCGATCGCCGGCCAGCCAGGAGCACCAGGCGATGTCCGCCTCGAACACCGCGCTCATGCGCGACAGCCCCTGCGCGCGCGCCTGGCTGGCATGCTCGGCGAAGATCTCCAGCGCCTCCTCGTGGCGGCCGCGGTCGGTCAGCATCTGCGCCTTGAGCATCGGCACCGACGCATCGAGGGCCTCGGCCTGGATGAGGCGCTCGAGGTTCTCGGACGATTCGGCGCTGGTCAGTGCAATCGCAGTGTCCGTGGCCGACGCGCCACCGAAGAGCAGGGCCTGGCGCGCATGCGCCCCCCGCAGCCATGCCATGTTGTGCACGAGTGCCGCGACGGTGGCCTCGTCGCCTTCGGCCGTGGCGTGCTGCCGTGCGGCTGCGTACCAGGGTCGGGCCTCGTCCAGACGCTCGCACCAGTGCAGCGATTCGGCCACGACGAGCTTGGCCCGTGCAAGCGCTCCATGGTGGTCGTCGAGCGCGACGTCGAGCGCCTCGGACACGTGGCGCGCGGTGGCCGGGCCGTCGTGCTGCACGTAGTCGAGGTGGGCCAGCCACGCGGCACCGAGCGCCTGCGGGCGGCGCAGGCGGGCCGCGGCGGCCAGTGCATGCGCCCGGCGCAGCCGGTCGCGTGCCGAGGCGCTGAGGCGCTGGAAGTAGTCGTTCAGGCCCTCGGCGAGCCCGAGCCAGGCGCTGACCGCTGGGTCTCGTGACGCCCGAGGCGCGCATGCAGCATCGCGCGCTCGGCCTTCAGGCAGGCCAGCTCGACCGGGTGCTTGACCGACTCGATCGCGGCATCGAGGCGGTGCAGCAGGCGGATCGGCGCGGCCGGCCTCATGCCGTCGCCGGGCCGGTGAGCCGATCCAGCGCCTCGCGGTAGCTGGCCGCCGTGCGCTCGACCACGTCGGGCGGCAGCGCGGGGGCCGGCGGGCGCTTGTCCCACGGCTGGCCCCCGACCCGAACGGCCTCGAGCCAGTCACGCACGGACTGCTTGTCGAAACTCGGCGGGTTGGCGCCCGCGCGCACGGCTGCGTCGTAACCCTCGACCGGCCAGAAGCGCGAGGAGTCGGGCGTCAGCACCTCGTCCATCAGCACGATGCGGCCGTGCGGATCGAAGCCGAACTCGAACTTGGTGTCGGCGATGATGATGCCGCGCGCCAGCGCATGAGCCGCGGCCGTGGTGTACAGGTCGATCGAGATGCGGCGCACCTGCTCGGCCACGTCCCGTCCCACGATCGCGACCATGCGGTCGAAGTCGATGTTCTCGTCGTGGTCGCCGGCCGCCGCCTTGGTGGCGGGGGTGAAGATCGGCTCGGGCAGCCGCGCTGCGTTGCCCAGGCCCGGCGGCAGCCGGACGCCGCAGACGGTCCCGGCCTCGCGGTACTCCTTCCAGCCGCTGCCGGCCAGGTAGCCGCGCACGACCGCCTCAACGGGGATCGGGGTCAGCCGGTGCACGAGCATGGAGCGGCCGCGCACCTGGACCGCGTCCTCCGGCGAGACCACGGTCAGCGGGTCATCACCCGTCAGGTGGTTCGCCACGACGCCGGACAGCCGGCTGAACCAGAACAGCGACAGCCGGGTCAGCAACTCGCCCTTGCCGGGAATGGGCTCGCCCATCACGACGTCGAACGCGCTGAGACGGTCGGTCGCGACCATCAGCAACCGGTCGGGGCCGACCGCATACAGGTCGCGCACCTTGCCGCGCGCGATGAGCGGCAGCGAACGCAGGCGACTCTCGTGCAGACCCGCCGCGGGGCCCGCGGGCGTGGGCGTCATCGCCACCCTCGGCGGGCCGGTCAGTGCACGACCTGGGCGAGTTCGCCCTGCGAGTAGCGCCGCGCCATGTCGGTCAGCGCCACCGCCTTGATCTTGGGCGCCTGGCCTTCGCAGCCGAACTCCAGATAGCGCTGCTTGCAGATGCGGTAGGCCGCCTCACGCGCCGGCTTGAGCCATTCGCGGGCGTCGAACTTGTCGGGGTTCTCGTGCATGAACTTGCGCACGGCCCCGGTCATCGCCAGCCGGATGTCGGTGTCGATGTTGATCTTGCGCACGCCGTACTTGATCGCCTCCTGGATCTCGGAGACGGGCACGCCGTAGGTCTCCTTCATCTGGCCGCCGTACTGCCGGATCTGCTCGAGCAGCTCCTGCGGCACGCTCGAGGAACCGTGCATCACCAGGTGGGTGTTGGGGATGCGGCGGTTGATCTCCTTGATCCGCCCGATCGCGAGGATGTCGCCGGTGGGCTTGCGGCTGAACTTGTAGGCACCGTGGCTGGTGCCGATCGCGATGGCCAGGGCGTCGAGCTGGGTGCGCTTGACGAAGTCGGCCGCCTGCTCCGGATCGGTGAGCAGCTGCTCGCGCGTCATCGTGCCCTCGGCACCGTGGCCGTCTTCCTTGTCGCCCTTCATCGTCTCGAGGGAGCCGAGGCAGCCGAGCTCGCCCTCGACCGTGATGCCGAGCGCGTGCGCCATGTCGACGACCTTGCGGGTGACGTCGACGTTGTAGTCATAGCTGGCCACCGTCTTGCCGTCGGCCTCCAGGCTGCCGTCCATCATCACCGAGCTGAAGCCCAGGTCGATCGCGCCCTTGCAGACCTCGGGGCTCTGGCCGTGGTCCTGGTGCATCACCAGCGGCACCTGGGGATAGGCCTCGAGCGCGGCCTGGATCAGGTGCTTGATGAAGGCCTCGCCCGCGTACTTGCGGGCCCCGGCGCTGGCCTGGAGGATCACCGGCGCGCCCACCTCGGCCGCGGCCTGCATCACGGCCTGAACCTGCTCGAGGTTGTTCACGTTGAACGCCGGGATGCCGTAGCCGTTGGCGGCGGCGTGATCGAGCAACTGGCGCATGGCGACGAGGGGCATGGCGGGACTCCGAGGATGGTGGGAACGAGGGGCGGGCGCCTGGCGGACGTGGGTCCCGGACAGGCCGGCCGGTGCCGGTTTCGAGCGGGAGAACTGCCACAAATTCTATCGAGCGCCCCCTGGCGTACCCCGGACTTCCCCGGGGTGCGGGGGCGGCCGCTTTTCACGAACCCGCACGCCCAGACTCAGCGGCGCGCCTCCTCGATCGCGGCCACCGCCTGCATCGTGCGCAGCACGCGGTCGGGCGTGAGGCTGATGCTGTCGATGCCGAGTTCCACCAGGTACTTCGCGATCTCCACATGGTCCGACGGCGCCTGGCCGCAGATCCCACTGTGCCGGCCGTTGCGTCGGGCGCCCTCCACCGCGAGCTTGAGCATCTTCAGCATCCCCGGGTCCCGCTCGTCGAAGGAGCTGGCGACGATCTCGCTGTCGCGGTCGACGCCGAGGGTCAGCTGCGTGAGGTCGTTGCTGCCGATCGAAAACCCGTCGAACAGCTGCGCGAACTCGTCGATCAGCAGCACGTTGTTCGGGATCTCGCACATCACGTAGACCTCGAGGCCCTTCGGCCCCGGCCCCTGGCCGCGAACGAGGCCGTGGCGGGCCATCTCGGCGAGCACCGCGCGGGCCTCGTCGAGCCGGCGGCAGAACGGCACCATCAGCTTGAGGTTGGACAGCCCCATGGCCTCGCGCACACGCCGCATCGCCAGGCACTCAAGAGCGAAGCCCTCGGCGTAGGCCGGGTGCACGTAGCGAGCCGCCCCGCGGAAGCCGATCATCGGGTTCTCCTCGTGCGGCTCGAAATCGCGGCCGCCGAGGAGCGCGGCGTACTCGTTGCTCTTGAAGTCCGACAGCCGCACGATCACCGGGCGTGGATAGAACGCCGCCGCGATCGTCCCCACCCCCTCGGCGAGCTTCTCGACGAAGTAGCTGGCCCCGTCCGGATACCCGGCCGACAGCGCCTGCACCTGGGCGCGCACGCCCTCGTCGCGGATGCGCTCGGGGTGCAGCACCGCCATCGGATGCACCTTGATGTGCTCGTTGACGATGAACTCCATGCGCGCGAGGCCGACCCCGTCGCAGGGCATCAGGCTCACCTGGAAGGCCAGCTCGGGATTGCCGAGGTTGACCATGATCTCGGTCTTCGGGCGCTTCAGATCGGTCAGGTCGCTGACGTCGCGGCGGAACGGCACGGCCCCGTCGTACACCTTGCCGACCGCGCCCTCGGCGCAGGAGACGGTCACCGATGCCCCGTTGGCGAGGCGCTCGGTCGCGCGCTCGGCGCCGACCACCGCGGGGATGCCGAGTTCGCGGGCGACGATCGCCGCATGGCAGGTGCGCCCGCCGCGGTTGGTCACGATCGCCGCAGCGGTCTTCATCACCGGCTCCCAGTCGGGCGTGGTCGTGTCGGCCACCAGCACCTCGCCGGGCTTGAACTCGTGCAGGTGGCGCGCGTCGCCGACCAGTCGCACGGCCCCGGTGGCGACCTTGGCCCCGACCGCCCGGCCGGTGGCCACGACCGGCGCACTGCCCTCCAGCACGAACTCCTCGAGTTGGGTGGCCGAGCGGTGCGAGGCGACGGTCTCGGGTCGCGCCTGCACGATGTACAGCGGTCCGTCGGCTCCGTCCTTGGCCCACTCGATGTCCATCGGCCGCGACTCGCCGGCGCGGGCGCTGTAGTGCTCCTCGATCTTGATGGCCATGCCGGCGAGCTCGAGCACGTCGGCATCGCTCAGGCAGAAGCGCGCGCGATCGGCCTTCGGCGTGGGCTTGTTGACGACCGGCTCGCGCGTGCGGCCGGGCGCGTAGACCATCTTGATCTGCTTGTCGCCGAGCGTGCGCCGAAGCACCGCGCGATGGCCCTGACGGAACGTGGGCTTGTGCACGTAGAACTCGTCGGGGTCGACCGCCCCCTGCACGACGTTCTCGCCCAGGCCCCATGCGCCGGTGATGAAGACGACATCGGGGTGCCCGCTCTCGGTGTCGATCGTGAACATGACACCGCTGGAGGCCAGGTCGCTGCGCACCATCTGCATCACCGCGACCGACAGGAACACCTTGAAGTGGTCGAAGCCCTGGTCGGTGCGGTAGCTGATCGCCCGGTCGGTGAACAGCGAGGCCTGGCAGCGCCGCACCGCATCGAGCAGCATCTCCTCGCCCTGGATGTTCAGGTAGGTGTCGTGCTGGCCGGCGAAGCTGGCGGTCGGCAGATCCTCGGCCGTGGCCGAGCTGCGAACCGCCACGCTCAGGTCGGGGCCGACCTGCGCCACGAGGTCGCGCCACGCCTGCCGCACCTGCTGCTCGACCGCCTTGGGCATCGGCGCGGCGTAGACGATCTCGCGCGCCCTCGCGCCGGCCCGGGCCAGGGCCGCCGTGTCGCGCTTGTCGAGCCCGTCGAGCAGCCGGTGCAGCTCGGGCCACGCCTTGGCTGCATCGAGCGCGTCGCGATAGGCCTGGGCCGTGACCGCGAAGCCGTCGGGCACGCGCACGCCCAGCGGGCGCAGTTCGCGGAACATCTCGCCGAGCGAGGCGTTCTTGCCCCCGACCTGC
>JALOSQ010000246.1 GCA_025458335.1 Ideonella sp. | reverse complement strand
GCCTTCGGCTTGGCGACGAAGCTGCCCTTGCCGGCGATCTTGAAGATGAGCCCCTCGCGCTGCAGGTCGGCCAGCGCCTGGCGCACGGTGATCCGGCTGACGCCGAAGCTCTCCATCATCTGGGCTTCCGACGGCATCTGCGTGTGCGGGGCGTAGGTGCCATCGAGCACGCGGCGGCGGATCGTCTCGCGGATCTGCGTGTACAGCGGGACGGCAGACAGCGCGTGGACCGTCGAGCCGCCGGCAGGGTCGGTGCGCGAGGGCGCCGACGCGGACGAGGACACGGACGGGGGCTTTCGGGAAGCAGCGGCCACGTGGCGCACCCAACTTGTTATGACAGGTCATGATGAGCATGATCCGTGCCAACGTCAGGGCGGCCTCGGCACGAGGCTTCGGGGTCGAGGTGACGTACTTCGGTGCGCCAGACGCCTTCGGGCGCACACCCATTCGCACCGGCAGGCGACAAGCGCACCGCGTTCGTGCGAGTCACATCGGGCGGGTCGCCGTCGGCACACGATCGGCTCGCGATCGACACCCGATCGACACCCGATCGGGCGCGGCTCGGTCACGGCGTGGAAAGAGGCCGTGTCCAGCGGCCGCCTCGAGAGGGGTTGGCCTGCCCGGAGGGACTCGAACCCCCGACCTGCTGCTTAGAAGGCAGCTGCTCTATCCAGTTGAGCTACGGGCAGCCGGACGGTGCGGAAGGCCTGGAGGCGGCGCGTCCGCCGGGCGGCGCGCGCAAGTCTCTCCGGCCCAGGGCGAGGCGTGGTCGGGGTGAGATGATTCGAACATCCGACCCACTGCTCCCAAAGCAGTTGCGCTACCAGGCTGCGCTACACCCCGACGAAGCTGGGATTCTAGTCGGCTGGGGTCGTGTCGACCCGCTCGACCACGGAGGCGGGCGGCATGTCGGCGAGCGTGCGGCACACGGCCTCGCACTGGCGGATGTGCAGTTCGCACACGTACTTGAGTGCCGAGAAGGTCAGCACCGCCGAGACGGCCTGGCCGGCGATCGGCACGAACTTGGCCGCCTGCTGGGTGGTCAGGCGCACGCCGACCAGGCTCAGGGCCTTGAGCACGATCTCGCGCGTGATCACGCGGCCCACCAGCAGGCCGCCCGCAGTCGACAGTGCCTTGTAGACCACGACGCGCCGGTCGGGCGCGAGCCGCTCGACCTGCTCGGGCGACAGGCCGAACTCGCGGTTGATGTCGGGCAGGAGCTTGATCAGGATGCCCACGTCGGTGAGCCAGTCCACGCCCGGCACCGGGACCATCGCCACGCCAGCGGCCAGCAGGGCCCGCTTGGTGACCAGTCGCCGGCACCGCGCCGAGGCCCGGTCGATCGCCGTGGCCGAGAACGGGATCACCGCCCCGCCGGCCGCCGCCCGAGCCGAGGCCGGGGCACGTGTCGCCGTCAAGGCCCCTGCCCGGGGCTCGGGGTCGGCCGAGCCCGCGCGCGCGCCGAAAGGCCGGTCGAATGGCGTCACCGCAGCCTCACCGGAGCTCGGCTCAGCTCTTCCTGAGCTTGCCGACGACGAACAGCAGGATCAGCGCGCCGACGATCGAGCCGATGAAGCCCGGCCCCTGCCCGGCGTGGTACAGGCCGACCGCCTGGCCCAGGAACCCGGCCACGAACGAACCGGCGATGCCCAGCAGCGCGGTCATGATCAGGCCCATCGACTGGGCACCGGGCATCACGAAGCGCGCGATCAGGCCGACCACCAGCCCGACCAATGCCATCCACACGAAGCTCATCACATCCTCCTGCGGCGTCGACATCGACGCTGCCGCGGAATGTAGCCGCGCCGCGTGACGCTGCGCGCGGCGTTCAGCGCTCCAGCATCGCCCAGGCCTTCTCGAGGCGCTTGACGCTGATGGGCTGCGGCGTCTTGAGCTCCTGCGCGAACAGGCTCACGCGCAGCTCCTCGAGCTGCCAGCGCAGGTCGTCGAGCCGGGCGTCGGCCGTGCCCTTGCGGGCCGCCAGCGCCCGCTGCAGTCGCTGCTCGAGCGGGCGCAGCTCGGCCAGGCGCGCCGCGTCGCGGGCCGGGTCGGCGCGCAGCTTGTCGAGCCGCAGCACCACACCCTTGAGGTAGCGCGGCAGGTGCGCGAGGCGCTCCCAGGGCGTCTCGGCCAGGAAGCGCCGGCCCACCAGGCGGGCGAGCTGCGCGGTCAGGTCCTGCGCCACCTCGGGCGGCGCACTGCGCGTGTCCTTGAGCTTGCGCTGGGCCGCGGCATGCTCGACCAGCACGGCCGCCGCCTGGCGGGCCACCTCGTGCGCGATCAGCACCAGGCGGCCGCGCCCCTCGTCGAGCCGGCGGCGGAAGGCGGCCGCGTCGGTGGGCAGCGGGTCGACCAGGAAGGCCCGGTCGATCGCCACGTCGATCACCTGGCGCTTGAGTTCCTCGAGCGTGCCGCCCACGCCCATGTAGGCCGCGCCCATCGCGGTCTGGTCGGGCAACTGGCGGTCGAGCGCCTTGAGCGTGTCGCGCAGCTGCAGGGCGAACAGCCGGCGCAGGCCCAGGCGGTGCGCGGCTGCCGCCACGTCGGGCTCGTCGAACACCTCGATCTCGACGTGCGTCGTGCGGTCGATCAGCGCCGGAAAGCCCACCAGCGTCTGCGCGCCGCGTCGCACCTCCATCAGCTCGGGCAGCTCGCCGAAGGTCCAGTCGGTGTGGCGGGCGGGTTCGGCGGGGGCGGCGGTGGGCGCGGCCGGGGTCGACGCGCGCGCGGCTGGCGACGCTGCGGCGGCTGTCTCATGGGCCTCGCGCCCGCTCGGCGACGGTGCGCCCGCCCGGTACGCGGCGCCGCTGGAGACCGTGACCGTCCCCGCACCGGGGCCGGGCCCATGGGCCGCGGCCGGCGCCGGGCCGGGGGCCGCGCGCCCCCCGGCACCGGCGTCGCTCGCCGTGGCCGCCTTCAGCACCGCCAGCGCCTGGAACGCCGAACGCGCCTGCGCGCCCCATTGCGCCTTGAGCGCCGCCAGGTGCCGGCCCATCGCGAGCTGCCGGCCATGCTCGTCGACGACGCGGAAGTTCATGAACAGGTGCGCCGGCACCTGCTCGAGCTTGAAGTCGGCCATCGCGACCGGCAGCTGGGTGCGCTCGCGCACCGCCTTGAGCAGCGCGTCCATCAGCGAGCCGTCGCCGAACGGCGTGGCCTCGACGAAGGCCCGGGCGAACTCAGGCAGTGGCACCAGGCGCGCACGCGGCTTCTGCGGCAGGCTCTTGACCAGCGCCTGCACCTTGTCGGCCAGCATGCCGGGCACGAGCCACTCGCAGCGGTCTTCGCTCACCGGGTTGAGCGCGTAGATCGGCACCGTGACGGTCAGGCCGTCCTTGGGGTCGCCGGGCTCGTGCAGGTAGCTCGCCGCGCAGTCCACGCCGCCGAGCCGCACCAGCTTGGGAAAGGCGTCGGTCGTGATGCCGGCGGCCTCGTGGCGCATCAGCTCGTCGCGGGTCAGCAGCAGGCGCTTGGGCTCGCGCTGGCCCTCGGCGCGCCACCAGCGCTCGAGGCTCGGCCCGTCGACCACCTCGGCCGGCAGCTGGCGGTCGTAGAACGCGACGATGAGCTCGTCGTCGACCAGCAGGTCCTGCCGGCGGCGCTTGTGCTCGAGCTCCTGCACCTGCTCGATGGTGCGGCGGTTCTGCGCGATGAAGGGGATGCGCGCGAGCATCTGCTCGTTGGCCTCGCGACCGACCAGCGCCTCGCGGATGAGGATCTCGCGCGCGGCCTTGGGGTCGAGGCGGCCGTAGTTGACGCGGCGGTTGGCATACACCACCAGCCCGTAGAGCGTGGCCCGCTCGAGCGCGACAACCTCGCCGGCCTTCTTCTCCCAGTGCGGCTCGAGCAGCTGGGTCTTGATCACGTGGCCGGCGATGCCGGGCAGCCACTGCGGCTCGATCGCGGCGATGCCGCGCCCGAACAGGCGCGTCGTCTCGACCAGCTCGGCGCAGACGATCCAGCGGCC
>JALOSQ010000245.1 GCA_025458335.1 Ideonella sp. | reverse complement strand
CGCTGCCCGCCGTGCTGGCGCAGCATCCAGACGATGAAGATGGCCGCGCCGATGCCGATCGCAGTGAAGAACCAGCGCTGCCAACCCGAGGCCCCCGCGAGGAACGAGAAGGCCGCCCCCGGGTTGTGGTGGCGCGTCAGGTTGAAGAACGAGGTCACCGCGACCCATTCGCCCTGTTCGAAGCGGCCGATGATCAGGGTCTTGGTCACCTGGTCGGCGATCACGATCAGCAGGGCGATCGCGAGCCAGGGCACCAGGCCCGCTGCACGGGAGCCGGCCATCGTCAGGCCACCGTGCGCGCTTCGCCCGCGCCGTGCAGGTTGCTCGTGCAGCGGCCGCAGATCGTCGGGTGCGCCGGGTCGTGGCCCACGTCGTCGCGCCAGTGCCAGCAGCGCTCGCACTTGGTGGCGGTCGAGGGCGTGACGAGCACCTCGAGCGACTCGCCGGGCCGCAGTGTGGCCTTCGACGTGATCAGCACGAATTTCAGGTCCTCGCCCAGCGATGCCAGCGTGGCATGGGCCTCGGGCGGCGCCACGACGGTGACCTCGGCCTGCAGCGACGAGCCAACGCCGCCGTCGGCGCGTACGGTCTCGATGGCCTTGTTCACCGCGTCGCGCACCTCGCGCACCTGCTGCCACTTGGCCAGCAGCGCCGCGTCGGTGGTGGCGCCGACGCCGGCGAAGTTCCAGTAGGTCTGCTTGAAGATCGAGCCCTGGTCGGGCGCGAAGACGGCCCAGGCCTCCTCGGCGGTGAAGCTCAGGAACGGCGCCATCCAGCGCAGCATGGCGTGCGTGAGCTGCCACAGCGCGGTCTGCGCGCTGCGGCGCGCGAGGCTCTTGGGCGCGGTGGTGTAGAGCCGGTCCTTGAGCACGTCGAGGTAGAACGCGCCCAGGTCCTCCGAGCAGAACACCTGCAGCTTGGCCACCACCGGGTGGAATTCATAGACCTCGTAGTGCTTGAGTACGTCGGCCTGGAACTGCTCGGCGCGGGTGATCGCCCAGCGGTCGATCTCGAGCATCTGCGCGAACGGCACCGCGTCTTTCGCCGGGTCGAAGTCGACCGTGTTGGCCAGCAGGAAGCGCAGCGTGTTGCGGATGCGCCGATAGGCGTCGACCACGCGGGCGAGGATCTTGTCGTCGCCTGCGATGTCGCCCGAGTAGTCGCTGGCGGCCACCCACAGGCGGATGATCTCGGCACCGAGCGAGGAGCTCACCTTCTGCGGCTCGATGCCGTTGCCCAGCGACTTGCTCATCTTGCGGCCCTGGCTGTCCACGGTGAAGCCGTGGGTCAGCAGGCCGCGGTAGGGCGCCCGGTCGTAGATCGCGCAGGCGAGCAGCAGCGAGCTGTGGAACCAGCCGCGGTGCTGGTCGTGGCCCTCGAGGTACAGGTCGGCCTCGGGGCCGGTGTCGTGGTGGCCGAGCGAGTCGTGCAGGTTCGCGTGCGTGCCGCGCAGCACGTGCCAGAAGGTCGAGCCGGAGTCGAACCAGACCTCGAGGATGTCGGGGCTCTTGGTGTAGTGCTTGGCGTCCTCGGGGCCGAGGATCTCGTCGGCGGTGGCGCGGCTCCAGGCCTCGATGCCGCCGGCCTCGACGATGTCGGCCGCGCGGTCGAGGATCTCCATGGTGCGCGGGTGCAGGTCACCGGTCTCCTTGTGCAGGAAGAAGGGCAACGGCACGCCCCAGCTGCGCTGGCGGCTGATGCACCAGTCGGGGCGGTTGGCGATCATGTCGCGCAGCCGCGCCCGTCCGTTCTCGGGGTAGAAGCTCGTGTGCTCGATGGCCTCCAGCGCGAGTTGGCGCAGCGTCTTCTTCGCCTTGTCCTTCGTGAAGACGCCTTCGCCCTCGTCCATGCGCACGAACCACTGCGAGGCCGCGCGGTAGATCACCGGCGACTTGTGGCGCCAGCAGTGCGGGTAGCTGTGGGTGAGCGGCCCCGTGGCCATCAGGCGGCCGGCGTCGCGCAGCGCGTCGATGATCGCGGGCACCGCCTTCCAGATCATCTGCCCGCCGAAGAGCGGAAAGTCGGCCGCGTACACGCCGTTCGGCCCCACCGGGTTGAGGATCTGCTCGACCGTCATGCCGTGGGCGCGGCACGAGTTGAAGTCGTCGACGCCGTAGGCCGGCGAAGAATGCACGAGGCCGGTGCCGTCGTCGGCGGTCGCGTAGTCGGCCAGATAGACCGGGCTCGGGCGGTCGTAGCCCGGGTGCACGTGCGCGAGCGGATGCCGGAACTGCAGGCCGCCGAGCTTCTCGCCGAGGGTCGTGGCCAGCACCGTGCCCTCCAGGCCGTAGCGCTGCAGGCAGGCCTCGACCAGCGAGGCGGCCAGCACCAGCAGGCCGCGCTCGGTGTCGACCAGCGCGTACTCGATCTGCGGGTTGAGGTTGAGCGCCTGGTTGGCCGGGATGGTCCAGGCCGTGGTGGTCCAGATGACCGCGAACGCGTCCTTGGCGAGCGCGCCCAGGCCGAAGGCTGCGGCCAGCTTGTCGGGCTCGGCGCACAGGAAGGCGACGTCGAGCGTCTGGCTCTTCTTGTCGGCGTACTCGATCTCGAACTCGGCGAGCGAGGAGCCGCAGTCGAAGCACCAGTACACCGGCTTCAGCCCACGGTACACGAAGCCGCGCTCGATCACCCGCTTGAAGGCGCGGATCTCGCCGGCCTCGTTCTTCGGGTCCATCGTGGCGTAACGGTGGTTCCAGTCGCCGAGCACGCCCAGGCGCTGGAAGTCGGCCATCTGCTGCGCGATCTGCTCGGTGGCGTACGCGCGGCTCTTGGCCTGCATCTCGTCGCGCGACAGGCCGCGGCCGTGGGCCTTCTCGATCGCGTTCTCGATCGGCAGGCCGTGGCAGTCCCAGCCGGGCACGTACTGCGCGTCGAAGCCGGCGAGCTGTCGCGCCTTGACGATCATGTCCTTGAGCACCTTGTTGACGGCATGACCCATGTGGATCTGGCCGTTCGCATACGGCGGGCCGTCGTGCAGGATGAACTTGGGCGCGTGGCGCCGCGCGTCGCGCAGCTGGCGGTAGACGCCTTCGTCGTTCCAGCGCTTCACCCAACCCGGCTCGCGCTTGGCGAGGTCGCCGCGCATCGGGAAGGGCGTGTCGGGCAGGTTCAGCGTGGCCCGGTAGTCCGGGGCATCGGAGCCGGTGGCGCGGGTGGGGTCGGGTGCGTTCATGGCCGTTCGGTGGGGCGGGGCGCAGCCGGGGCGTTCGGCGCGTCGGGGGCAGGGGAGGGCGGTGGCGTCGTCGACAGGCCCGGGCCGCGCGACCCGCGGCCAGTCGCGGGTCGGCACCGCACGCGGTGCGCTCAGGCCTGGCCCGGAATTCGGTCGCGCGTGGTCTGGCGGGCGTAGGCCGTGAGCGCCGGCGGCAGCGAGGCCAGGACGCGGCGCGCGTCGTCCACGTCGCGGGCGATCGCGCGGGTCAGCGCCTCGAGCCCGTCGTACCGGGCTTCGTCGCGAAGCTTGTGCAGCAGGTCCACGCGGACGAGTCTACCGTAGCCCCCCTCGGGGCCCAGGGCCGCGGGCCAGTCGAAGCAGTGCACCTCGAGCAGCACGCGGCCGGCATCCTCCACGGTCGGCCGCACCCCGAGGCTGGCGACGCCGTCGAGTGGCTGGGCGGCCAGACCGTGCGTTCGCACGGCGAAGATGCCGCTGGCGGCCGGGCGTGGGTGGTCGAACCGCAGGTTGAGCGTGCGAAAGCCGTTGGCGGCACCGGCGGCCGATTCGCCGAGCTGCCGGCCGAGCTTGCGCCCGTGCAGCACCCGGCCGCTGATGCTGTAGGGGCGCCCGAGCAGGATGGCGGCGCGGACCATGTCGCCGGCGGCCAGCGCCTCGCGAACCGCCGAGCTCGACACCCGGAGCCCGCGCACCTCGTAGCTGTTCATCCGCGCCACGTCGAAGCCCAGCGCCTGCCCGGCGGCATCGAGCGTGGCGTAGTCGCCTGCGCGCCGGGCGCCGTAGCGGAAGTCGTCGCCGACCAG
>JALOSQ010000028.1 GCA_025458335.1 Ideonella sp. | reverse complement strand
GGCGACGCGAAGAAGCTCCAGCCGATCATCGTCAAGCGCGTCAAGAAGGGCGGGCATGCCGCACATGGCGGCGCCTGGAAGATCGCCTACGCCGACTTCGTGACGGCCATGATGGCCTTCTTCCTGCTCATGTGGTTGCTGGGCAGCACCACCGAGGGCGACAAGAAGGGCATCGCCGATTACTTCCAGAACCCGCTGCGCGTCTCGCTGCTCGGCGGCGGCAGCGGATCGGGCGACTCGTCGCACGTGATCAAGGGCGGCGGCGAGGACCTCACGCGCGAGGCGGGCCAGGTCAAGCGCAGCCAGGAGAAGTCCGACGACACCTTCAGCCTGGCCGCCGTCAAGGCGCAGCAGCGCGCCGCCGAGGCGGCCGCGCTGCAGGGCCTGCAGCGCAAGATCGAGGCCATGCTCACCGCCAACCCCAGGCTCGAGGCGATGCGATCGCAGATCCGCCTCGACATGACCCGGGACGGGCTGCGCATCCAGATCGTCGATGAGCAGAACCGGCCCATGTTCTCCAGCGGCAGCGCGATCGTGCAGCCGTACATGCGCGACCTGCTGCACCAGCTCGGCGGCGTGCTGGCCGACGTGCCGAACCGGCTCACGCTCGAGGGCCACACCGACGCCCAGCCGTTCGCCGGCGGCTACGGCGGCTACAGCAACTGGGAGCTGTCGGCCGACCGCGCCAATGCGTCGCGCCGGGAGCTGTTGGTCGGGGGGCTGCCCGCCGACCGCGTGCTGCGGGTACAGGGGCTTGCGGCGAGCATGCCGTTCGAGGAAAAGGACCCGCTCGCGCCGGTCAATCGCCGCATCAGCATCATCGTGATGAACCGCGAGGCGCAGGACCGGTTGCTGAGGGTGGCGCCGATCCCGGGCCCAGACGCTCGCGGCGATGGCAGCGCGGGCGCCGAACAGGCTCGAGAGGCGCTTGGCGCACCAGCGGGCGCACCAGCCGGCGCGCCGCCCCGCACCGAGCCGCCAGCGCCCGCACCCGAGCGGCGGTCGGCCGCCGTCCCCGCGGACGCGCGGGTGATCGCGCCGACAGCCGCGCCCGCATCCGCATCCGCATCGGACCCCGTGTCCGTGGCGCCGGCGACCGGTCGTGTCGAACTGCCGCCGTTGCCCTCAATTTCCGGCGCCGTCGCCCGATAACTGGCCCAGGTTCGTCCGCCTGGCCTGGACGAGCGAAATCCCCGCCCGAGGACCGACATGAGCAATCCAGCCGACCTGAAGTTCCTGATCGTCGACGACTTCTCCACCATGCGCCGCATCGTGCGCGGCCTGCTCAAGGAGATGGGCTGCAACAACGCCGAGGAAGCCGAGGACGGCTCGGTGGCGCTGAACATGCTCAAGGCCGGCAAGTTCGACTTCGTCGTGAGCGACATCAACAT
This sequence comes from Ideonella sp., assembly GCA_025458335.1. Taxonomy (GTDB): domain Bacteria; phylum Pseudomonadota; class Gammaproteobacteria; order Burkholderiales; family Burkholderiaceae_C; genus JAIYCR01. The sequence continues at coordinate 12,921 of JALOSQ010000028.1, read as the reverse complement.
GCCCAACATGAACGGGTTCGAGCTGCTCGCGGCGATCAAGAAGGACGACAGCCTCAAGCACCTGCCGGTGCTGATGGTCACCGCCGAGGCGCGCAAGGAGGACATCGTGCGCGCCGCCCAGGACGGCGCCTCGGGGTACATCGTCAAGCCCTTCACCAAGGCCACGCTCGAGGAGAAGGTCCAGAAGATCCTGCAGAAGATGGCCGCCACCGCGTGAGCGGCGCGCCCCTCGTGACGCCTCGAAGGAGCAGAAGATGAAAATGGATACCCCCGAGACCCTCACGCAGCGCGCGCTCGCCACGGCCACGCCCGAGGAGGTGTTCGTGCAGATCGGCACGATCACCCGCCTGCTGCACGACACGCTGTCGCAGCTCGGGGTGATGCCCAAGCTGCAGGTCGCCGCCGATGGCCTGCCCGACGCCCGCAGCCGCCTGAACTACATCGCGCAGAAGACGGCGGCCGCCGCGGAGAAGGTGCTGAACTCGGTCGACCAGGCCAAGGCGGAGCACGAGCGCATCGCGGCCGAGACGCGCGAACTGGCCGGCAAGCTCACCGCCGACCCGGTGCGTGCGGTCGCCACCGGCGCCGTGCTGAACTTCGTCGGCGACGTCGAGGCGGCCACCGCCCGCATCGACCAGCACCTGACCGACATCATGCTGGCCCAGGACTTCCACGACCTGACCGGGCAGGTCGTCGCCAAGGTGGTCGCGCTGGCCGGCGACCTGGAGGACAGCCTGGTCAAGCTGCTCGTGCAGGTGACGCCGCCCGACCAGGTGCACAAGGTCGAGCAGGCGCTCAACGGCCCGGTCGTCAATGCCGAGGGCCGCACCGACGTCGTCACCAACCAGGAGCAGGTCGACGACCTGCTGGCCTCGCTGGGCTTCTGAGCCCGGCCGGGCCCGCACGGGTTCCGAAGAACACGGGACTCCGCGGCTTATTGCGGGCTTCGGCCCGCGGGGCCGGCGCGAAGAATCAGGCTGCGGCGCATCACGCCGCCCCTGCGATCGCCACCGATGTCCCGCCCTCCCTCCGCCGACTCCGTGCTCGACACCGCTGGCCCCGGCGTGGGCGTGGGCGTGGGCGCGGCGGGCGAGGCCCCGGACCCGGACGACGCACTGCTCCACGCGCTGCTGTGGCTCACTCGCCACCATGGCCGTGAGCGGTCGGCGGCGGCCCTGCTGGTGGGCCAGCCGGTGGACGGACGCCTGGGCCCCGACCAGGCCGTGCGCGCCCTTCGCGACGCCGGCTTCAACGCGGGCCTGATCCAGCGGCCGGTCGCCGGCATCCACGCCCTGCTGCTGCCGGTCGTGCTGCTGCTGCGCAACGGCGACGCCTGCATCGTCGTCGGCCGGCAACCCGGCGGCCGCGGGCAGCCGGACCGTTACTCGGTCGTGATGCCGGGTCCCGTGCATCACGCGTGCGAAGCGACCGAGGCGGACCTCACCGCCGAGTATTCCGGTGTCGCGATCGCGGCCACGCCGCTCGTCGACGAGCATCCCGGCGCCCGCCACGACGCGTCGCTGCGCGATCCCGGCACCCACTGGCTGTGGGGCACGCTGCGGCGCTTCATCCCGTACTACCGCTCGGCGATGCTCGCGGCCTTCCTGAGCAACGTGTTCATGCTCGTCAGCGGCCTGGTGATGAGCGTCGTGTTCGACAAGGTCATCCCGCACCAGGCGTTCGTGACCCTGTGGGCCCTGGCGGTCGGCGCGGGGATCGCGCTGGCCTTCGACCTCTGTGCGCGCCAGCTGCGCAGCTACCTGATCGACCTGGCCGGCCGCAAGACCGACCTGATCATCGGCTCGAAGCTGTTCCGCCAGACGCTGGGCGTGCGCATGGAGTACCGACCCGCCTCGGCAGGGTCGTACGCGCACCAGCTCGCGCAGGTGGAGGTGGTTCGGGACTTCTTCGCGTCGGCCACGCTGTCGGCGCTCAGCGACCTGCCGTTCGTGCTGCTGTTCGTCGTGATGATCTTCGCCGTCGGCGGGCCGCTGGGCTGGGTGATGGTGCTCGCGATCCCGCTGATCCTCGGCCTGTCGTGGGTCATCCAGGCGGCGCTGCGGCGCTCCATGATGGCCAGCATGCGCCACCAGGCCGACCTGCAGGGTGTGCTGGTCGAGGCCGTCGAAGGCCTGGAGGACGTCAAGGCCTCGGGCGCCCAGGGGCACTTCGTGCGCCGGTACGAGGCCGCGACCGTCGCCGCGGCCGAGGCGGCCATGCGGGCCCGCTCGGTCTCGGCGTTCACCAACAACCTCACCGCGGTGGCACAGCAGCTGATCACGCTCGTGATGCTGGTGTGGGGCGTCTACCTGATCCGCGACAACGTGCTGACCGGCGGCGCGCTGATCGCCTGCGTGATGTTCGCCGGCCGTGCGGTCGCCCCGCTGTCGAGCCTGGTGGGCCTGGCCACGCGCTACCAGGGGGCGCGGGCCGCGATGCTCATGCTCGACCACCTGATGCAGCAGCCCACCGAGCGCGAGCCGGGCCGCCAGTACGTCCAGCACCCCCACACGAGCGGACGCATCGCGCTGCGCGAGGTCAGCTTCGCTTATCCGGAGACGACCGTCGGCGATCCGCCGCCGACCGTCCTGCACGAGGTCTCGCTGCGCTTCGAGGCCGGCGAGCGGGTCGCGATCCTCGGGCGGATCGGCAGCGGCAAGTCCACCGTGCTGCGCCTCCTGGCAGGCCTCTACCAGCCGCGCGACGGCATGGTGGAGGTCGACGGCATCGATCTCCGGCAGATCGACCCGGCCGACTTCCGGGCCACCGTGGGGTTCGTGTCGCAGGAGCCGCGGCTGTTCACCGGCACGCTGCGCGACAACGTGGTCATGGGTCGACCCGGGCTGGAGGCCGGCCCGCTCGTGCAGGTGGCGCGCCTGACCGGCTTGGACCGCGTGGTGGCCAACCACCCGAAGGGCTGGGACCTCTCGGTGGGCGAGATGGGGGCGATGCTGTCCGGCGGTCAGCGGCAGCTGGTGGCGCTGGCCCGTTGCCTGATCACGCGGCCCCGGATCCTGCTGATGGACGAACCGACCAGCTCGATGGACGCACAGTCGGAGCTGCTGTTCCTGCGCCAGCTGAAGGAGGCGATCGGCTCGTGCACGCTCGTCGTGGTCACGCACCGGCCCGCCGTGCTGGACCTGGTGCAGCGCATCGTCGTCGTCGACGGCGGCCGGATCGTGCTCGACGGCCCCAAGCCGCAGGTGCTGGCCGCCTTGGCGGGGGGGCCGCCGGCCGGCGCGCCCCGACCGGCGAATGCCGCGGCACCGGCGCCGCCTGGTCCTTCGGCCACGGCTGGCCCGGCAGCTGCTTCAGCCAATGTCCACCGTCACCCGGCGACGCAGCCGGTGCAGCGCGCGGCGGCCGTCTGAACCCGGGAGTCCGACCCGATGAGATCCTGGTTCAGCCGCCGATCGACCCCCGCGAGCGCGCCGGTGCCGCCGCGCGACCAGGGGTTCATGGACGAACTGCGCGCAGCCCAGCTCGTGGAGGCCACCCCGCGCGCCAACCTCGCGCTGCTGCTGATGCTGGCCAGCGTGGTGGCGTTCGTGACCTGGGCCACGTTCACCGAGGTCGACGTGGTGGCGAGCGCCCCCGCGCGCGTGGTGCCCGACGGCCGCGAGCAGCTCATCTCGAGCCTGGAGGGCGGCATCCTGGAGGAGCTGCTCGTGCGCGAGGGCCAGCAGGTGTCCCGAGGCCAGGCCGTCGCGCGGATCGACCCGACCCGCTTCGAGGCGCAGCAGGCCGAGAGCCAGGCGCGTCGGCTGGCGCTCAAGGGCACGCTGGCCCGGCTGCGCGCCGAGGCCACCGGCCGGGCGCTCGCCTTTCCGCCCGACGTGAAGGCCGCGGCGTCGATCGTCGAGGCCGAGACCGAGGCCTTCGAGGTGCGGCGCCGGGCGCTGGAGGCGGCGGTCGGCTCCAACCAGCGCAGCATGGCCCTGGTCCGCAAGGAGCTCGACGTGGCCGCGGCGATGAGCGCCAAGGGCCTGATGAGCGAGGTCGAGGTGATGCGGCTGCGCCGGCAGGTCAACGACCTCGAACAGCAGAACCAGGAACGGGTCAACCGCTTCCGCCAGGACGCCAGCACCGAGCTCATTCGCGTGCAGACCGAGCTCTCGCAGCTCGACGAGCAGCTCGCCGGGCGTGCCGACGTGGTCCGGCGCACCGTGCTCACCTCTCCGGTCGACGGCATGGTCAAGGTGATCCGCGTGGTCACCGTCGGCGGCGTGGTCGCGCCTGGCGCGCCGGTGATGGAGATCGTGCCGATCGGCCCCCGCGTGCTGATCGAGGCGCGCATCAAGCCGTCGGAGATCGGCTTCGTGCGCGTCGGCCAGACCACCGAGATCAAGCTGTCGGCCTACGACTACACGGTCTACGGCGGCCTGAAGGGCGTGGTCGAGTACATCAGCCCGGATGCGCTGGGCGACCCCGAGCGCCCGGGGGCCGACGCCACCTACTACCGCGCGCTGGTCCGCGCCGAGGACTCCAAGATCGTCGCGCGCGGCAAGCACCTGCCGGTGATGCCTGGCATGACCGGGACCGTCCAGGTGCGCACCCACGAACGGTCGGTGCTGAGCTTCCTGTTGCGTCCGGTGCTCAGAAGCCAGGAAGCCTTTCGCGAAAGCTGAGGGTTCGGCTGACAAGGCGCTCGACGCTGCCTAGACTCGCGCCGACACTGTCGATCCCATGACCACGCGTCGTCCGCCTCCTGCCGTCCAGGGACCGCAACGCCTCACCGCCCCGTCGGTCGCGGCCCTTCGGCCGGTGCTCGCAGCCGTGGTCGGTGCCGGCCTGCTCGTGGCCGCGGTCTCGACGTGGGCGCAGACCGAACGATCGTCGCGCCCGGCCGCCAAGCCCCCGCGTGCAGCCAAGGCCGTCGCGCCGCCACCGGTGCCGGCTGCCTCGCCGGCCACGCGCTGCCCCGAGGACGAGGCGCCCGAGGGCACGCCCTTGACGACCGGCGGGGCCGACGCGCCGCGCACCGACCTCAAGGCGATGCTGGAGGAGGCGCTGCGGCGCAGCGATGCGGTCGGCGCCGCGACGCTGCTGGCCCAGGCGGCCGAGCTGGACGTCGAGGAAGCCCGCGCGGCGGTCCGCCCGACCGTCTCGCTGAACCTGAACGCAGGGGTGGTCGCGAGCCGCCAGTCCGGGCTGCCCGATGCGAGCGGCGGCCAGGCGCGTGCGTCCGTGGTGGCCTCGGCGCCCCTGTACGACGGCGGGCGCATCGGCGAGATCACGGCGTGGCGCCGCCACCTGGCCGAGGCCGCCCGCCAGGGCCAGCTGACCGCGCGCGAGCAGGTGGCGCTGCAAACGGTCTCCCTGGCCTTCGAGCGCTACCGCTACCGGCTGCAGTCGCAGGTCTACCGCCAGTACAGCCAGAAGATGGCCTGCCTCGTCGAGGCGCTCGAGACCATCGTGGCGCGCGATCGGGGGCGTCAGAGCGAGCTGGTCCAGGCCCGCAAGACCCAGGCGCAGGCCGAGCTCCTTCGCCAGCAAGCCACCTCCTCGTTGCGCCAGACCGAGGCGCGCCTGCGCCGCTTCGTCGGCGACGGCCTGCCGCCGAGCGAGGGGCTCGGCGGCCTGATGATCGCGGTGCCGGCCCTCTCGGAGGCCCTGGCGGCCGCCGAGGCCGCACCGGAGATCGCCCAGCTGCGTGCCCAGGCCGAGGCCCAGGACAGCCTGACCCGGGTCGTCGCGGCCGGCAACAAGCCACAGCTGAACTGGGTGGTGTCGGGTTCGAAGGCCGGGGGGGCAGGCAGCCCGGCCAACCTGTCGGCGGGCGTGGCGCTCACGATCCCGCTGTTCACGCCCGGCATCACCGAGGCCACCGAGGCGAGCCGCAAGCGGGCCGAGGCGGCGCGCCTGCAGGCCGCCGACCTGGCCAACGAGCGGCGCGCCCGTGTGGCCGAGGTCCACGAGCAGGCAACGGCCTCCTTCGACCGCGCCCGGCGTACCGCCGAGGTGCTGCGCGACAGCGACCGCGTGCGCGCCTCGACCCTGATGCAGTGGCAGCAGCTCGGCCGCCGCAGCCTGTTCGACGTGATGGGCGCCGAGGCCGACCACTACAACCTGCGCGTGGCGCAGGTCAACGCGCTGGTCGACGGGCAGCAGGCGGTCGCCCTGCTGGCCTCGCTGGCCGGCGGCGTGCAGCGGACGGTCGACTGACCCCGCGTGCCGCGCGTCGGTGCGGCCACCACCCGAGGGACGCTCGACGGATGGCCCGTGCCGTGGGGTCGCCGACGCCTGCCGCACCGGGCGGCCCGCACGGCGCCGACGAGCACGGTTCCAGGCCCTCTTTTCGCCGGACCGGGTGACGCCGGAGCGATGAACATGCCGTGGATCCCGACCAGGACCCACAGGCGTGCCCATGAGCTCCGTGATCGACGCGACTGCGCCAGCGACCGGCACCATCGAAGCCCGGACGACCGCCTCCGCCGAGGTCGCAGCCGACAGGACGGCGCTGTTTCGCGCCGTCGAGTTGCAGGGACAGGGCCGGATCGCCGAGGCTGAGCAGATCTTCCGTGCTTGCCTGCAGGCGCATCCAGGCGATGCGATCGCGCTTTACTCGCTCGGCGTCATCCTGGTTCAGCGACGCGAGTTCCAGGAGGCGCTGGCGTTGCTGGACCATGGCACGCGCGCGGCGCCGGCATTTGCCCCGCTATGGGCGGTCATGGCCTCGGTGCAGCAGGCCCTCGGCCGCAAGCACGAGGCGCTGGCCAGTTACGACCGGGCCCTGGTCCTCAAGCCCGATTTCGTCGAGGCACTGGTCAACAGCGGCGCCTTGCTGCGGGAGATGCACCAGCACGCTGCGGCCCTCGAGCGCTTCAACCGGGTCCTGCAGATCAACCCGGACTACGAGACGGCGCTGGGCAACTGCGCCATCCTGTTGACCGAGTTCAAGCGCAGCGAGCAGGCGATCGCGATGTTCGAGCGCCTTCTCGCCATCAATCCGCACTACGCCTATGGCCTGGGCCTTCTGGCGTACGAGCGCCTGCACATCTGCGACTGGCGCGATTTCGACGAGACCGCGCGGCGCATCAACGAAGGGGTGCAGGCCGGCCGCCCGGTGTGCAAGTCGCTGGGCTACATGGCGATCTCGGATTCGGCAGCCGATCACCAGACCTGTGCGCGCACCTTCGCGAGGCGATTCCCTGCCAGCGACGAGCCGCTGTGGACAGGCGAGCGCTACCGCCACCGGAAGATTCGACTGGCCTACGTGTCGCCCGACCTGCGCGAGCATCCGGTGGGACACCTGATGGCCGCCATCTTCGAGCATCACGACAAGAATCGGTTCGAGACGATCGCGATCTCGCTGGGCCCCGATGACCGCAGTCGCCTTCGCGATCGCATGCTCAAGTCCTTCGACCACTTCGTCGACGCCCGACAGATGGGCTCGCGACAGATCGCCGAGTTGATGCGCAGGATGGAGGTGGACGTGGCCGTCGACCTTGCCGGCTACACCGCCGACTCGCGCACCGACGTGTTCGCGCACCGGCCAGCACCCGCGCACGTGAACTACCTGGGCTATCCAGGCACGCTGGGCGTGGACTACATGGACTACATCATCGCGGATCGCCACGTGATCCCGCCGGAGCACCAGCCCTTCTACGACGAGAAGGTGCTGTACCTGCCCGACTCGTACCTGCCGACGGCCGGCGGCATCCAGATCGCCGAGCGCACGCCCACGCGCGCCGAATGTGGCCTGCCCGAGCAGGGGGTGGTGTTCTGCTCGTTCAACCACGACTACAAGATCGCGCCGCACGTCTTCGCCGTCTGGATGCGCCTGCTGCTCAAGACGCCGGGCAGCGTGCTGTGGCTGATGTCGCGCAACGAGGTGTCGCAGCGCAACCTGCGTGCCAGCGCGCAGGCCGCCGGCGTGGATCCCGGGCGCCTGGTCTTCGCGAACCGTGTCCCGCGCGTGGAGGATCACCTGGCGCGCTACCGCCAAGCCGACCTGTTCCTCGACACCCACCCGTACAACGCCCACACCACCGCGGCCGACGCGCTCATGGCGGGCTTGCCGGTGGTGACCTGCATGGGCGGCGCGTTCCCGGCCCGCGTGGCGGGCAGCCTGCTGCACAACGTGGGCCTGGGCGACCTCGTCGCCCACTCGCTGGAAGACTACGAGGCCGTGGCGCTGCGCCTGGCGCATCAACCGGCCGAGTTGGCCGAGGTCAAGGCGCGACTCGCGCGTCACCGCGCCATCGCCCCGCTGTTCGACAGCGAGGAGCTCTGCCGCCACCTCGAGGCCCTGTACACGAGGATCTGGCAGGAAACCCAGCTGGCCAGTCGCCCTCCGCTGGCCGATGCCCGGCGGGTTGCGTCCGAAGGCGGCTCCGTCGATGTCGCCGAAGCCGATCTGCAGCGCGGCAACCTGCCCCGGGCGGAGATGCGGTGCCGTGACGTGCTCGAGCGGGAGCCGCGCCACCCCGGGGCGCTCAAGCTCCTGGGTGACATCGCCAGCCGTGTCGGCGCTCACGACGTCGCCGTCGGGTACTACGCCGGTGCCTTGTCGACCCCGCACGACCCGCGGCTCGGCACGCCGAGCGTGAGTGAGCTGCTGCAGCAGGCCCTGGCTCGCGCCCCGGCAGCCCAGGCGCTGACCCGACCAGGCCCCGACAAGTACCTGCTGGTCAAGGCCTGGGGATTCGGATTCTGGTCCGACCTCGACCACGTGCTCGGCATGCTCCTGCTGGCCGAACTCACCGGCCGAGTGCCGGTGGTCCACTGGGGCCACAACAGCCTGTTCCGGGACGCGGACACCGACAACGCCTTCACCCGTTTCTTCCAGCCGGTGTCGTCGGTCACGCTGACAGCGCTGCAGGACGAGGGCTTGACCTTCTTCCCTGCCAAGTGGAACGCCGGCAACCTGCGTGCGGAGGACCTCGACAAGTGGAGCGGCGAGGGCTCGCGCCTGAGCGGCCTGTATGCGCTGCGCCGGGCCGAGAACGTGGTGGTCAGCGACTTTCACACCCGGGTCAACGACCTGATGCCCTGGATTCCGCAAACCCACCCGCTGCACGGCCTGGACCGAAACCGGCTGTACCGCACCCTCTTCGCCAAGTACCTGCGGCTGCAGCCGCACCTGCAAGCCGACGTCGACCAGCAGGCCGAGTCCTTGCTGGCTGGCCGGCAGTGGCTCGCGGTGCACGTGCGCGGCAGCGACAAGGTCCGCGAGATGTCGCATCTGGAGGCAGTCAACCAGGCGTACTGGACGTCGGTCGACCGCATCCTGATGGTCAACCCCGGGCTGTCCATCTTCCTGTTGACCGACAGCGAGCAGGTCGTGACGCAGTTCAAGGCTCGTTACGGTGACAAGGTGGTCACGCTGGCGGCCCAGCGCAGCAACGACCAGATCGGCGTGCATTACGCAGGCCACTCCGGCGTCGTGCTGGGCGAGCAGGTCATCCGCGATGCCTGGCTGGCCGCCCGCTGCGATCTCTTCCTCGGCAACGGCGGCTCCAACGTGTCGGTCGGCATCCGGCACCTCAAGGACTGGCGCGCCGGCACCTTCTTCCTGATCGGCCCGGACTTCCTGGGCGAACGCAGCACGACGCTGCACAACTGGTGAGCGTCGTCGTCGAGGAGTTCCCATGAGCGCGAAGATCGTCGTCGACGGCGTGTTCTTCCAGATCGGCCGGTCGGGCATTGCCAGGGTGTGGCTCAAGCTGCTTCAGCACTGGGCGCAGCAAGGCTTCGGCGACCGGGTCGTCATGGTCGACCGCAACCGCACCTGCCCGCGAGTCGAGGGCATCGCCTACCGTGATGCGCCGGCGTTCGCGCACCACAACGACCTCGCGGATCGGCAGGTCCTGCAGGCCATCTGCGACGAAGAAGGCGCGCAGCTCTTCATCTCCACCTACTACACCTTCCCGCTCACCACGCCGTCGGCCATGCTGGTCTACGACATGATCCCGGAGGTGCTGGGCTGGAACCTGCAGGAGCCGATGTGGCAGCAGAAGCAGCGTGCCATGCACCATGCCTCGCACTTCGCCGCCATCTCGGAGAACACCGCCAAGGACCTGCGCGCACACCTGGGACGGCCCGACCTCGCGGTCCGCGTGGCCTACACGGGCTGCGACTTCGGGCCTGCTTCGCCTGGCGCCGTCGAGTCGTTCCAGGCCAGGCACGGCATCAACCGCCCTTACTTCATGATCTCGGGCAGCCGCTCGAGCTACAAGAACGTCTCGCTGTTCTTCCGGGCGTTTGCCTCCCTGGGCGATGAACGCGCCCGTTACGGGATCGTCTGCACCGGCGGTGGCCGTCTGGAGCCCGAGTTCGCGGCGCTGGCAGGCCCGGCCGACGTGCGGGTCCTGATCCTCGACGATGCCGAGATGCAGGCGGCCTACAGCGGAGCGATCGCCCTGGTGTATCCCTCCCTTTACGAAGGCTTCGGCCTTCCCGTCCTCGAGGCCATGGCCTGCGCCTGCCCCGCCATCACGACGCGCATCTCGTCGATGCCCGAAGTCGGCGGTGATGCCGCGCTCTACGTGGACGTCGAGGGCCGTGCCGAGGAGGAGATGACCGCTCAGTTGGCGCAGCATCTGCTCGCGGTTCAGCAGCCGGGCACGCGCCGCGCCCTGGTCGATGCCGGCCGGTCCCAAGCCACACGCTTCCGCTGGGACCGCATGGCCGAGGTCATGCGCGAGTTCCTCACCGAGGCTGCCGCGGCGACCGGCCTGCCCGCCGACCGAGCCGCTCACGCATGCCGGCTGTGCGGCGCCTCGACCCGGGGCCTGTTCAGCAAGCGCTTGCTGAACAAGTACGACGTGCAGTTCCGCCAATGCAGCCACTGTGGCGCCACGCAGACCGAGAAGCCCTACTGGCTCGACGAGGCGTACGTGCCCGAGAACGAGCGGTTCGACACCGGGCAGGTCACGCGCTCGCTGGTCAATGCGGCCGTCGTCAATGCCCTGTTGCCCATGGCCGGCCTCGGCCCGGGCGCGCGGGTCGTCGACTATGGCTGCGGGTCCGGCCTGATGGTGCGCGCGCTGCGTGACGCGGGCATCGACGCCTGGGGCTATGACCGTTTCGCGACCCCGCGTCTGGCTCTGGGCTTTCAGACCCCCACCCACCGCGGCTTCGACGTGGTCAACCTGTGCGAGGTCGTCGAGCACTTCGACGAACCACGCCGTGCCTTCGACGACCTCTTTGCCTCCGACCCCGCGCTGGTGGTGATCCAGACCGGCATCGCCGCACAGGTCACCGAGTCCTGGGAGTACCTCGCCCCGGAGCACGGTCAGCACATCTTCTTCCTGTCGCCCACCACGGTGGCCTGGCTGTGCCGGACGTACGGACGCCGCCAGATTGCCGTGTCCGGCTTCCAGGTGCTCGCCCGATCCGACGTGGCCGAGCGCCTCATCGACCCGACGACGGGCAGCTTGCGCGACGAACACCACCAGGCCGTGCAGAACCTGCTGCCCAGCCTCCTGGTCGGCCTGTTCTCGCGTCCTTACTTCCACGCCAGCCGGGACCAACAGCTGCTGCGCCGGACCGAACTGGCCGCACAGCCTGCCTGAGGCGCGGTTCGCGCCGCCGCCGATGGGCTTGGCGGCATCGACCGGGTGGCAGGTGCCTGCGCTGCGCATGCCGATGGCCCCCGCGCTGGCCCGCCAAGCGCGCCGACGCCCGGAATGGGTCCGGTGCTGATCCCAGCCTGATCGCGAGGCGCTATCCCGCGGACCGATCCGCCACCACCGGTGGCGGCCTGAAAGAGGGCGGGTGCCCGGGACTGTCGCGCACCTCGCATGGGCGACCAGGAGAGGGATCATCCCTCCCCCGGTCCTCCATGCTTGGCGCGCGTGAGCCCTGTCAGATCAGCGGCCCCTGGTTGCGAAGGTCGTCATCGCCGAGCGGGTTCTGGCTGACCGGTGCCGCGGGCGCCGCAGTGCCGGCCGGTGCCGTGGGCGCCGCGGGCAGGACCTCCGCGGCAGGAGACGCCAGAAGCTCGTCCAGGGCCACCGGCGGAACGTCCTTCGCGAACCAGACGTCGGCCATGTCCCGTGTCTCGCCCGAGGCGGTCGTGTAGCTCGACACCAGGCCCAGCAGGTTGCCGTTGTCCATCTGCGTGCCGACGACCGCGCTCAGGTCGAGCGAGACGACGCCCAGATCGACCAGGCCACGCAGCTCGCCCTCGTCGGTCAGGCCGTCGCGGTCGGCGTCGGTCCACAGGCGCAGCTCGTGGAAGTGGGCGTCATTGGCATCGATGCGACCGTCCTGGTTGGTGTCCTCCTGCGCCAGGGCGTTGTAGCCGTGGCCGGCACGGGTGCCATCGGCCAGTCGGGTCGCGCCGCCGTACAGCTCGGTGCCGTCGTTGATGGTGCCGTCGGCGTTGCGATCCCTCACCAGCAGGGCGTCGCCGCTGCCGACCCAGCCCACCTTTTCGGCCTGTCCGTCGCCGTCGATGTCGAAGTTGACACCTTCGGCGGCGGCCAGCGTCCGGATCCCGTCGCCGTCGAGGTCCAGCACGATGGGCGTGGCGGCGATCATCGCGTCGACCTGCGCCGCGGTCATGACCGCGATGTCCTCGGTCGCGAAGGAGGAGATCTGCGTCATCGTCATCGAGGCGATGTCGCGGGTTTCCAGGGCGACGATCTGCTCCGTCGTGAACGCGACGATCTGGTCGGTCGTCAAGGCCCGTGCCTGCGCCGTGGTCAGCGCGACGATGTCGTCGGTCGCCATGCTGGCGAACTGGGTGGTGGTCAGGCTCGCGATCTGCGAGGTCGACAGGGCCTGGACCTGCGCGGTGGTCAGGGCGACGATGTCGTCTGTCGAGAAAGCCTCCAGCTGCGCTGTCCGAAGCGAGGCGATCTGCTGCGTCGTCAGCGCGGCGGTCTGAGCGGTGGTCAGGGCCTCGACCTGAGCGGTGGCCAGGGCCTGGACGCTGGCCGAGGCCAGGGCGCGCAGGTCGGCCGTCTCGAA
>JALOSQ010000244.1 GCA_025458335.1 Ideonella sp. | reverse complement strand
CGATCATCACGCGGCCGTGGCTGCGCGCCGTGGTCTCGAGCCGGTCGAGCGACTCCGTCACCACCGCGACGGCGCTGTCGAAGCCGAAGGTGCGTTCGGTGTGCGCCAAGTCGTTGTCGATGGTCTTGGGCACGCCCACTACCGGCAGGCCGATCTCGCTGAAACGGTTGGCGATGAACATGGTGCCGTCGCCGCCGATGGCCACCAGGCCGTCCAGCCCGAGTTCGCGCGCGTAGGCCATCGCCTGCGCCGAGCAGTCGGCGCCGCCCGCGCCGAAGTAGTGGAACGGGTCGCACTTGTTGTGCGTGCCGAGGATCGTGCCGCCCTGCGCCAGGATGCCCTGCACGGCATGATCGTCCAGCGGCCGCACCGAACGCGTGAGCAGGCCGAGGAAGCCGCGCTCGATGCCCGTGACCCGCGCGCCGCACTGGTGGATCAGGGCGAGCGTGACCATGCGGATGACCGCGTTCAGGCCGGGGCAGTCGCCGCCGCCGGTGAGGATGCCGATGTGCATGCCGTGCTCCTGTTAACCGCGAGCGGTCTGCCGTTCGCCGGGCATTTTGGCGAGGTCATCGGGCGCGCCGCCTTGCGCTGGCGCAGGGGCTGGCGTGCGGCGGCGCGCGGCGGCGCCTGCGAAGATGCGCTGCGTGACCGCCGCGCCCGACGCCCCGCCTTCGCCCGACGCGGCTGACCTCGCGTTCGCCTTTCATGCGATGGGCGGCCCGGGCGAGATCCGCATCGCCGGCTGGCCCGAGGAGCGGGCGGCGATGGCGGCCGCCCGCGCGATCGAGGAGGTGCGGCGCATCGAGGCGGCGTACTCGCGTTACCGGCCCGACAGCATCGTCTCGCGCCTGAACGCGGCCGCGGGCGGCGAAGCCCTGCCGGTCGACGACGAGACGGCGGCCCTGCTCGACTTCGGCGCCACGCTGCACGCCGAGAGCGGCGGCCGCTTCGACCTGACCAGCGGGGTGCTGCGGCGCGCCTGGGACTTTCGCGGCGGCCGGGTGCCCAGCGCCGCGGCCATCGCCGCTTTGCGGCCGCTCGTCGGGTGGAGCCGCGTCGAATGGCCGTCGGCCGACGCCCTGTCACCCCGCCGGCTGCGGCTGCCCGTGGCCGGCATGGAACTGGACTTCGGCGGCATCGGCAAGGAATACGCCGCCGACCGCGCGGCGGGCGTGCTCGGCACGCTCGGTGTGAGCCACGGCTGGGTCAACCTGGGGGGCGACATCCGCGTGGTCGGGCCGCAGCCGGATGGCCGGCCCTGGTCGTTCGGCATCGCGCATCCGCGGCACAAGGGCGCGGTGATCGCCGGCGTGTCGCTCGCGGCCGGGGCCCTGGCAACGAGTGGCGACTACGAGCGCTGCATCGAGGTCGACGGGCAGCGGTTCGGCCACCTCCTCGACGCCCGGACCGGCCGGCCCGCCGCGGACTGGCAGTCGGTCAGCGTGGTCGCACCGGCCTGCATGGCCGCCGGGGCGGCCGCGAGCATCGCGATGCTGATGGGGCCGCAGGCGCCGGCCTGGCTGCAGTCGCAAGGGCTGGACTACCTCGCCATCGACGCGAGTGGTCGCCTGCACCACCCTGACGGCTTCGGCTGGCCGGCAACGCCGAGCGACAACCCGGGCCCGGGCCTCGATCCCGACACACCACGGTCGGGGTCTGCGCGGTAACCTCGCCCGCTCGTCTCACCCGACTGCGATGCCGCCGACCCCGCTGCGAAGCCCTGTTCGCCCGACCGATCCCGCACCCGCCCGCGCGCCCTTCGGCACGGCCGTCGATCGCGGCCGCCGGCGTAGCCTGCAACTGGCTGCCGCCTCGGCGACAGCGCTCGCCTGGCCGTCGGCGATGGCGCACCTGCCCGGCCAGGCTGCGCCCGACATCGCGCTGGGGCTGCCCGGCGATGCCCGCCGCCTCGCGGACCTCCGTGGGCGGTTCGTCTACCTCGACTTCTGGGCGTCCTGGTGCACGCCCTGCCGGTTGTCGTTCCCGTGGATGAACGCGCTGCACGATCGACTCGGCCCGCAAGGGCTGCAGGTCGTCGCCATCAACCTCGACGTCGAGCGCGCCGACGCCGACCGTTTCCTGCAGCGGCACCCGGCCCGGTTCCTCGTCGGCTTCGACCCGCGCGGCGACAGCCCGCGGGCCTTCCAGGTCAAGGCCATGCCGACGTCGGTCCTCGTGGCGCCTGACGGCCAGGTGGTGTCGGTCCAGCGCGGCTTCGTGCCGGAGCACGTGGCCGACTACGAGGCCCGCATCGAGGCAGCTCTGCGGGGGCGATCATGAGGAAGGATCCCGAGGGCACCTTCACGACGACTGGCGTCGCCGGTCTGCACCGGTGCCGACTCGCAATCGCCGGGCTCGCGCTGGGCCTGGCCGGATGCGCCGGGATTCAGCCGCCGCAACCCTGGGAGAAGGGCTACCTCGCTCGACCCGCGATGTCGATGACCGGGGACCCGCTGGAGCGGCGTTTCGCCGACCACGTGTACACCAGCAAGGAGAATGCCTCGGGCGGCACTGCGGTGGGAGGCGGTGGCTGTGGCTGCAACTGACCACGCACCGCGATTCGGCTCGATCGTCGCCGCCGCCCTGGCGGTGCCCGGCGTCGCGCCGATGGCGCAGACCGAAGGCAGCGAGGTCGGGCTTCGCTACATGCGCTACCAGGACTCCCAGCCGGGCCTGCGCCGCATCACGGTCGACGCGCCGGCGTTTCACGCCAACCTGCGGCTCGGCCCCGAGTGGTCGCTGCAGGGCAACCTGGTGGCCGACTCGCTGTCGGGCGCGTCGCCGCGCTGGCACTCGTCGATCTCGAGCGCCTCGGTCATGAGCGACGAGCGCGTGGCCGCCGACCTCAAGGTGACCCGGCATTTCCCGCGCTCGAGCTTCGCCCTGGGGGCCAGCCGCTCGGAGGAGAACGACTACGTCTCGAACGGCGTCAACGTTCAGGCAAGCGTCGCCACCGACGACAACAACCGCACCTGGACCTTCGGCGCTGCCGTGGCGCGCGATCGCATCGACGCCACGGGCGGCGGCTACACGGGCACGGCACTTGGCCAGCGCAAGAACACCTGGCAGGTGCTGGCCGGCGTGACCCAGGTGCTCAACCCGGTCGACGTGGTCCAGCTCAACCTGACCTTCAGCAGCGGCCGCGGCTTCTTCAGTGACCCGTACAAGGCCTTCGACAACCGGCCCGACCTGCGCGACCAACTCGCGCTGCTGCTGCGCTGGCACCACCACCTCGTCGGCGACGGCTCGACGCTGCGCACGAGCCTGCGCGGGTACCGCGACAGCTTCGGGATCGGCGCCACCACCGTGACCGGCGAGTGGGCCAAGCCGCTGGGCGACCTCTTCACGGTGACCCCGTCGCTGCGATACCACGCCCAAAGTGCCGCCGACTTCTACCGCGATCCCGCGGGCGATCCGTCGGTGCTGCCGTTGCCGCCGGGCTTCGACCCGGCGCGTCCGCCGATCCTCAGCTACGACCACCGTCTGTCCGCGTTCGGCGCGATCACCGTGGGCCTGAAGCTGGAGCTGGCCGTCGGCGAGGGCTGGACGGTCGACACCAAGCTCGAGGCCTACGAGCAGCGCGGCGCCTGGCGCCTCGGCGGCCCGGGATCGCCGGGCCTCGACCCGTTCCGCGCGACGATCTTCCAGGTCGGGGCCACGCGCCGCTTCTGAGCCGACCTCGAGCCGGGTCCTGGCGGCCCCGCTTGGCCGCGTCTGCCTCAACGCGCCGCCTGCGCCCTCAGCTTGGCGTGGATGTAGGCCCCGTGCGGCACGTGCAGCAGGTCGGCGACCCGCCAGCGTCGTCGAGCCGCTCGTTGAGCACCGAGGTGAAGCTGTGCAGGTCGTGCGCGACCTTGGCCTGGGTGGTCGCAAGCTCGACCAGGCGGGCCTGCTCGTCGGCGGCAAGGTCGAACGTGCGGGCCAGCGTGGCCAGCACCGCATCGCGCTCGGTCGCGGCGAAGTGCGTGTCGGCGCGCATCACCTCGACCAGCAGCACCGCGGTGGCCAGCTGCAGCGCGTGAGCGTCGGGCGGTGCCGCGGGGCCGGCAGCCACCGGGGCGATCACGCTGTCGAACAGGTCCTTGAGGGTGCGTATCGGCGACCCGCCCGACGCGCCGGACGGCCCGGGATGCGACCATCGGGCCATGGATGACACCTCGTCGCGGCGCGTCGGCGCGGCCCTGGTGGCTGCGCAGTTCGCCTTGATGGGCCTGCTGGGCGTGCTCGCGCTGCTCGGCCTGGCGGTCGGTGGCGACGGTGCGTCGGCCGTGGGCTTCGTGCTCGCCGGTGCCGCGCTGGGCTTGGCCGCCGGGGTCGGATCCGCCGCGCTGGCGGCGAACCGGCCGGGCAACTTCAACATCCGACCGGTGCCGCGCGAGGGCGGGCGTCTCGTGACACACGGCATCTACCGCTGGATCC
>JALOSQ010000243.1 GCA_025458335.1 Ideonella sp. | reverse complement strand
GGCACGCGGGTGCTGCCCTCGGAGCGCTGGAACTGGTTCGATCCCGACGTGATCGCGTGGCAGTCCAAGGCCGGCCTGACCCGCGAGTTCCTGCGCGACCTGCAGGAGATGCGGCGTGTCGTCGAGCCGGCGGCAGTGAGGCTGGCGGCCGAGCGTGCCACGAGCGATGATCTGGCCGAGATGGAGCTCGCCTACGCGGGCATGCGCACCGCCATCGAGCAGGGCGGGGACTACGTCGCCCACGATCTCGCCTTCCACCAGGGGCTGCTGCGCGCCTGCCACAACCGCATGGTCGTGCAGATGAGCAAGGCGCTCAGCGCACTGCTGCGGACCAGCTTCGAGATCTCGACCACCAAGCCGGATGGCCCGGCCCAGTCCTTGCCGCTGCACCGGGCCGTCCTCGATGCCGTGATCGCCCGCGATCCGGCGCGCGCCGAGCGCGCCGCCCTCACGCTGATCGACAGCGCGCAGCGGGACATCGAGCTGGTGCTGGCCTCGCGCCGGCGGCTGCCCTCGGTGGCCTCGCCCCCGACGCGCCTGAAGGCGCGCGCCGGCGCCGCGCGCAAGGTCGCCGGGGTCGTGGCCGAGGCGCGGGGGCCGCGGCGGTGAACCCGAGGCGCGCGCCCTGTCGCATGATCCATCGACCCGAACTCCTCAGGAGACCCCGATGCAGGTCCTGATCACCGGCGGTGCCGGCTTCGTCGGCGCGCGACTCGCCCGCACCTTGCTCGCCCTGGACGCGCTTGCCGGGCGGCGCCTCGACCGACTCGTTCTGACCGACCAGTTCCCGGCCCCTGACGACCTGCGGGCCGACCCGCGTGTCGAGGTGCGGGTCGGCCCGCTGCTCGACCAGTGCGAAGCGCTCCAGCGGGAAGCCTTCGACGGCGTGTTCCACCTGGCGTCGGCAGTGTCGGGTGAGTGCGAGCTGGACTTCGACCTGGGCATGCGCTCGAACCTCGACAGCACCCGGGCGCTGCTGGAGGCCCTGCGTGCCCGGGTGGCCCAGGGCGCCGCGCCGACCCGGGTGGTGTTCTCGAGCTCGATCGCGGTGTTCGGCCCCGATCCGGCCGTGCCGCTGCCGGTCGTCTGCGCCGACGACACGCTGCCGGCGCCGCAGACCAGCTACGGCACGCAGAAGCTGATCTGCGAGCACCTCATCGCCGACTACACACGCAAGGGCTTCGTCGATGGCCGCGCGGCGCGGTTGATGACGGTCACGGTCCGGCCCGGGCGCCCGAACGGGGCGGCCAGCTCGTTCTTCAGCGGCATCATCCGCGAGCCCCTCGCCGGCGAGGAGGCAATCCTGCCGGTGTCGACCGACGTGGCGCATCCGGTGTCCTCGCCGCAGCGCACGGTCGAGGGGCTGATCGCGGTGTTCGAGGCGAGCCGCGAGGCCTTCGGCGGCCGCACCGCGCTGAACCTGCCGGCCTTGAACGTGACGGTGCAGCAGATGCTCGACGCCCTCGAGGCGGTGGCCGGCCCGAAGGTGCGCTCGCGCGTGCGGCCGCAGCGCGACGAGCGTATTGCCGGCATCGTGGCGAACTGGCCGCGCGCCACCTCGGGGGCGCGCGCGGCACGCCTCGGCCTGGCACCCGAGCGTTCTTTCGAGGACATCATCCGCCAGTACATCGACGACTGCCGACGCACCGCGCCCCAGGCGCTGCGCGGCCTGGAGTGAGCCGAACCATGAACCAGATCGACTTGAAGGGCCGCCAGGCCATCGTCACCGGAGGGGCCCAGGGCATCGGCCTCGCCATCGCCGAGCGCCTGCTGCGTTCGGGCGCCGGCGTGCGCCTGTGGGACATCGATGCCGCGCGGCTGGACGAGGCCTGCCGTGCGCTCGGGGCGCTCGGCCCGGTGCGCGGCGACGTGGTCGAACTGACCGACGACGACGCGGTGGCGGCGGCGACGGCACGAGCCGTCCAGGCCGACGGTCGCATCGACATCCTGGTGAACAACGCCGGGATCACCGGCGGCAACGCCGTGACCTGGGAACTCGATCCGGCGGTGTGGCGCCGCGTGATCGAGGTGAACCTGATCGCGCCGTACCTGACGTGCCGGCACGTCGTGCCGCGCATGACGGCCGCCGGATACGGGCGCATCGTCAACATCGCGTCGGTGGCGGGCAAGGAGGGCAACCCGAACGCCTCGCACTACAGCGCCAGCAAGGCGGGCCTGATCGCTCGCGACCAAGGGCGTGCTCGTCAACGCGGTGGCCCCGGCCGTCGCCAAGACCGCCATGTTCGCGCAGATGACGCAGCAGCACATCGACTACATGCTCGGCAAGATCCCGATGGGCCGCTTCCTCGAGGTGCAGGAGATCGCGGCGATGGTGGCCTGGCTGTCGAGCGAGGACTGCTCGTTCTCGACCGGCGCGGTGTTCGACATCACCGGCGGCCGGTCGACCTACTGACCGCGGCGCGGCGCCGGCCGCAGGCGCGGCCCAGTGCGCAAGCCGTCGCCCGCCAGCCGAGGGGGTCTCCCTACTGCGCGAGGAAGCCGCCGTCGACCGCCAGCACGTGGCCGGTGACCATGCTCGCCGCCGGGCTGGCGAGGAAGAGCATGGCCGCGGCCACTTCCTCGGGTTCGGCGAGCCGCTGCAGCGGCGTGACCGCCCGGATGCGGGCCATCAGGTCGGGCTGCGTCTCCAGCTGGCCGATGAACCCGGTGCGGGTCCAGGTCGGGGCCACCGCGTTCACGCGGATGCCCCGCGGCGCCCACTCCACCGCAAGGGCCCGGGTCATGTTGACCAGCCCCCCCTTGGTGGTCTGGTACGAGATGTTCGGGTAGAGCCCGCCGCCCGACAGGCCCATGATCGACGCGGTATTGACGACAGCGCCGCGCACGCCGGCATCGCGACGGCCGAAGTGCCGCAGCGCCGTGCGGGCGCACACGAAGGCGGCGGTCAGGTTCACCGCCACCACCCGGTTCCATTCGTCGAGCGACAACTCGTCGGACGGCTTGCGGATCGACACGCCGGCGTTGTTCACCAGCACGTCGAGGCCGCCGTGGCGTGCGGCGATCGCATCGAAGGCACGCTCCACCGCGGATGCGTCGCTGACGTCGATCGCCAGCGCGCCCGGTCGATCCGACGCCTCGCGGTCGACGATGACCACCGTCGCACCGGCCTCCTCGAACAGGTCGGCGCACGCACGGCCGATGCCTTGGCCACCGCCGGTGATGACGCAGACCTGGCCGTCGAGGCGGAAGCGGGCGAGTCCGGAAGGAACCATCGTGGCGCGATGCTACGTCGGCGCGCGACCGCGTGGCGGACTGCCCTTTCGGGCAGTCGAGTCGCGATGGCGGGCGCGCCACAATGGCGTCGGCCCGGCCCGGCCCGACGCGAGGGGCACCGCTGCGCAGCCATGAACCTCCTGCTCGTCGATGACCACCCGCTGTTCGGCAAGGGCTTCGTGCACGCGCTGGGCCACGAGCGCGCCGGTTCGGACGTGCGAGCGGTGCTCACGCTGGACGAGGCCCTGGAGGTCGCGGCCGGCTGGCCGGCCCTCGATGCCGTCCTGATCGACTACCACCTCGGGGGCGACGATGGACTGTCGTGCCTGCGCCGCTTCGGCGAGCGCTTTCCGCTGGTGGCGCGCGTGCTGATCTCGGGTGACGAAGATCCGGCCGTCGCGTATCGCGCCCGAGTCGCTGGCGCCGCGGGATTCCTGGGGAAGTCCATGCCGATGGCCCAACTGCTCGAGGCACTCGACCGGCTGTGCCGCGGCGGCGAGTCGTTCCCCGACCCCGCAGGCCGGGGCCGGGCGGCGCAGGACCCGGGTCTGACGCCGCGGCAGCAGGAGGTCCTGTCGCTGGTGGCCGTCGGGCGGCAGAACAAGCAGATCGCCCACGACCTCGCGATTGCCGAGCGCACGGTCAAGCTGCATGTCACGTCGCTGCTGGCGCTGGCCGGCGCGCGGAACCGGACGCACCTGCTGGTGCGCGCACGCGAGCTCGGATGGTTGTAGGCGAGCCGGAGCAGCGCCGGGCGCTGTCGGCCCACCAGGTCGAGCAGGTCGAGCGCCTGGTGCGCACGACGCCCGTCGCCTGGATGCTGAGCCTGCTCGGCGCGGCCCTGTGCCACCAGGCCTACTCGTCCTCGGCGACACCGGCGCTGGACGTCTGGCTGGCGGTGTTCGTGCTGGTCAGCGCCGCGCGCGTGCTCGCGGCGCTGGTCGTCGTGCACCGGACCCGCGTCGTGCTGGACCGACCGGCTTTCGAGCGCGGCTGGCTGGCCGGTACATGGCTGCACGCCGGCCTGTGGGGCCTGTTGCCCGTGGTGCTGCTGCAGCCGGGCCGGCCCGAAGCCGAGTCGATCCTGCACATCACCCTGGTGGCCATCGCCATGGGGGGCGCCGTGCGCCTGCCGGCGTTCGAGCGCTCGTTGCAGGCCCACGTGGTGTTGGTGCTGGCGCCGTTGGTCGCGCGCGACTTCGCGCATGGCAGTGGCCAGCAGGCGGTGATGGCGTTGCTGGTCTGCCTGATCGGGGCGTACGCGCTGATCTCGGGTCGCAATCAGAGCCACGCACTGCGCGAGATCGAGGTCCAGCGCCGGCGCAATGCCGACCTGGTCGTGGCATTGCAGCGGGAGAACCGGCGCAGCGAAGCCGCCCTGCAGGCCGCCGAGCGGGCCAGCGACGCCCGCAGCCGCTTGTTCGCAGCCGCCAACCACGACCTGCGACAGCCCTTGCACGCCATGGGGCTCTTGCTCGAGACCCTGCCGCCGCGCGGTGAGGCCGTTCCGTCGCGCGAGGTCGTCCAGCACATCGCCCACTGCGTGGAGGGCATGACGGAGGTCGTCGACGGCCTCCTCGAGATCACGCGACTGGACGGCGGGCAGCTGACGCCGCAGTGGACGGTCGTGGATGCGGCTGACGCGATCCGCGACGGTGTGCGCCCCTACGAGGCGGCGGCGCGGGCCAAGGGCCTTGCGCTCGAGGTGCGGGTCGCATCGGTGCCCGTGCGTACCGACCGCGCGCTGCTGCTTCGCGTGCTGGCCAACCTCGTCGGCAATGCGATCCGCTACACCCCCGCGGGTGCGGTGACGATCGTGGCGTCCGCCGTGGGCGACGAACTGCAGGTTCGCGTCCACGACACCGGCATCGGCATCGCCGAGGAACACCAGTCGCGCATCTTCGACGAGTTCTTCCAGGTCGCCAATCCGTCGCGGGACCGCCGCCTGGGACTGGGCCTCGGGCTGGCCACGGTCAAGCGGCTGAGCGACCTGCTCGACCTGCGCATCGCGGTCAGCTCGGGGCCGGGACGCGGCAGCGTCTTCAGCTTCACGCTGCCGATCGTCGAGGCACCGGTCGAGGCCGAAGAGGCGACGCGCACGCGCGGCGAGTCGCTGCTGGCCGTTCGGCGCGTGCTGGTGGTCGAGGACGACGAGGATGCCCGCTCGGCCCTGGTGGGCCTGCTCGCGAGCTGGGGCTGTGACGTGCGTGGTGCCGAGGGCGAGGATGCCGCGCTGGCCTGCTTGGTGGGCGGCTTCGAACCGGAGGCGGCCGTGGTCGACCTGCGGCTGGGCGGCCCGGCCACCGGCCTCGACGTGGTATGCGCCCTGCGAGCTCGCCTGGGCGAGCGGTTTGCGGCGGTGCTGGTGACCGGCGACGCCGACATGGCCGACTCGATCCGCGCTCGCGGCGCGCCAGTGCCGGTGATGGTCAAGCCCGTGCGCGCCGTGCAACTGCGGGCGTTCCTCAGCCAGTCCTTCTCCTCGACGGTTTGAGCGTCGCGCGGACGTGCGGGATCACCGCGCGGCTGCCCGAAGGTGCTATTCGCGCCGCGGGCGGCTCCTCCTAGATTCATCGCGTGGCGAGCCACATGCCGCCCGCGTACCCGAACCACCTGAGGAACCGAGACTCCATGACCACCAGGACCCGACCCCATCCCGCCCCGCTGGCCGCGGCCATCGCGCTGACCGCCGCCTTGGCGGGCTGCGCGGCCACGATCGACTCTGCCGGCATCGACCAGCGCACGGCCATGGCGATCGGCCGTCCAGCAGGCAGCTTCACCGTCGTCAACCAGGTCGAAGGAACCGGTGGCCGGATCGACTACCGCGTCAGGGCCAGGGACGGCGCCGAATTCCAGTGCTACCTGTATGCGGCGACCGGCTTCCAGCGGGTGATGTCGTTCGGCCAGACACCGCACTCCGACGCGATCTGCAGCGCCATGGGCGGTGCAGCGTCG
>JALOSQ010000027.1 GCA_025458335.1 Ideonella sp. | reverse complement strand
CCGTCTGCGCTCCGGCGTGGTGCGTGACGAGCCGGCCAAGACGCCCACGGAGACCTGAGCCCGTCGGCTGTCCGCGCCCCGAGACGCTGCCGTCCGCCCTAAGAACGTCCCTTGCGAATCTCTCCTGCGACCGCTTCCGGCGAACCTTCCCTGCGACCATCCCCTGGCAATGCCCATCGACACCTCCTGCCCGCCGACGCCATGAACGAGTCCCAGCCCACCCCTGTCCCCGATCCGCGGCGCCTCCTTTGCGACGCGGCGACCCTGGTTGCATGGCGAAGCGACCCCTCGCGCCGGGTCGTCGTCGTCGACGTGAGTTTCGACCTCGCCGATGCGGCAGCCGGCGAGCGTGCCTACGCACAGGAACGCCTGCCCGGCGCCTTCTACGCGCACCTCGACCGCGACCTGTCGGCTGCGAAAGCCGCAGGGCGCGATCCGCGCGGGCGGCATCCGCTGCCCGACCGCGACGCGTTCGCCCGCACGGTCGCGGCCTGGGGCATCGGGCCGGCGACTCAGGTCGTGGTCTACGACCGCCAGGGCGCAATGTTCGCGGTGCGGCTGTGGTGGATGCTGCGCTGGCTCGGTCACGACACGGTCGCCGTGCTCGACGGCGGCCTGCCGGCGTGGCGGGCCGGCGGCCAGCCGCTCGAGACCGGATCGCCCTCGGCCCGACCGGACCCGGGCGCGCCTGCCTACCCGGCGCGGGCCTCGGCCGTACCGATGGTCGACGCGGCAACGCTCCAACGCGGGCTGGGGCGCGTTCGCCTCGTCGATGCGCGCGCGCCGGAGCGGTTCCGCGGCGAGGTCGAGCCGCTCGACCCGGTGGCGGGTCACATCCCCGGGGCGATGAACCGCTTCTTCCAGCAGAACCTGCAGGCCGATGGGCGCTTCAAGGCGCCGGCCGAGCTTCGGCGCGAACTCGAGCCGCTGCTGCGGCCGGCCGGCGCCGCCACCGACGCCGGTGTCGTGCACCAGTGCGGGTCGGGCGTCACCGCGTGCCATAACGTGCTCGCGCAGGCCGTCGCCGGCCTGGGGCTGGGCACGCTGTACCCTGGCTCCTGGAGCGAGTGGTGCGCCGACCCCACCCGGCCGGTGGCCCGGGGCTGACGCATCGCCGCCCGGCCCGCCCGGTCGAGGCACGTGGCGGGCCTTGAGTTAAGTCAATCCCCCTCGGTCGCGAGGGCGGAACACTGTCCCCGAGGCGAGCCGGTCCGCGGCGCCGCGATTCCACAGGAGAAGACCATGTACAAGCGCATCCTGGTGCCCACCGACGGTTCGGAGATCACCCGCAAGGCCGTGACTGCCGCCACCAGCCTGGCGAAGGTGTTCGGTGCGCGGTTGTACGCGATCAGCATCAAGGAGCCGTTCCCCTACAGCGCGATCTCCGAGATGCAGCCCACTCCGCCGCAGGAGTTCTACGATGCGCAGGAGCGGATCGCGGCCAACCGGCTGGCCGACGTCGGCAAGATGGCGCAGGACGCTGGCGTGGCCTGCGAGGCTCACAGCGTCGAGGCCTTGCACCCGTGGGAGGCCATCATCGACCATGCCAAGGCCAAGGAGTGCGACCTGATCGTCATGGCCTCGCACGGTCGCCGCGGCGTCTCGGCCCTGCTGCTCGGCAGCGAGACCCAGAAGGTGCTCACGCACAGCACGGTTCCGGTGCTCGTGGTGCGCTGAGCCGGACGGCGGGCGGATCCGCTGCGCGTGGCCGCGCCGCCACGCGCCGTGCACAGGTGCGCCCACAATGCGCGAATGGATCCGCAACTCATCGCGTCGCCGGGCGCGACCTCGCCTCGTTGGCCCGGGCAACTGGCCGCGATCGACGTCGGGTCGAACAGCTTCCGGCTCGAGATCGCCCAGGTCCACGAGGGGGTCTACCGGCGCATCGACTACCTCAAGGAAACCGTACGGCTCGGCGCGGGCCTCGACCCGGACGGCCGCCTGACCGAGGAAGCCGCGCAGCGCGGACTCGCGTGCCTGGCGCGCTTCGCGCAGCGGCTGCGAGGCTTCGACGGCCATCAGGTGCGGGCGGTGGCCACCCAGACCCTGCGCGAGGCGCGCAACCGCGAGCGCGCCTGACCTACGCGGGCGTCGCACGCCTGCAGCCGTCGACGCAGCCGCGCCTGGTCATCGACATCGGCGGGCGCTCGACGGAGATGATCCTGGGCCGTGGCCGTCGGCCCACCCGCGCGGAGTCCTTCGGCGTGGGCAGCGTGGCCCTGTCGGTGCGCTGGTTCGGCGACGGCCGCTTCACCGAGCAAGGGTTCCGTGGCGCCCAGGTGGCCGCCGGCGCCGAGTTCGAGGAGGCCCTCGAGCCCTTTGCGCCCGAGCACTGGCAGGAGGCGCTCGGCTCGTCGGGCACGGTGGGGGCGGTCGCGCAGATGCTTCAGGCCAACGGCGTCACCGACGGCACGGTCACCCCCGACGGCCTGCGCTGGCTGATCGAGCAGTGCCTGCGGGCCGGACGGGTCGACCGGCTCACGCTGCCCGGTCTGCGTGAGGACCGTCGGCCGATCATCGCGGGCGGGCTGTCGATCCTCTACACCCTGGCCGCTCACTTCGGCATCGAGCGGCTCACCGCGGCCAAGGGCGCGCTGCGTCAGGGGCTGGTGTTCGACCTGGCCGAGCGGCTGGCGGTGCGAGGCGGCCTGGAAGGCGCCCAGCGACGCGGCGAGGACGTGCGTGACGCCTCGGTGCGCGAACTGCAGCGCCGCTTCATGGTCGACGCGCAGCAGGCGGCCCGGGTGCACTCGATCGCCGACACGCTCTACACCGCGGTCGCGCCCCGCCAGGTCGGCGATGCCCGGCGCGAGCTCGCGTGGGCCTGTGCCCTGCACGAGATCGGCATGATGGTCTCGCACCACGACCACCACCGGCACAGTGCGTACCTGCTCGCCCACGCCGATGCCGCGGGCTTCTCGCAGAGTCAGCAGCGGCGGCTTGCCGAACTGGTGCTCGGCCAGCGTGGCGGCCTGCGCAAGATCGAGGCGAGCCTGCAGCTCGAGCACTTCGCCTGGCAGGCGCTGTGCCTGCGGCTGGCCGTCATCAAGTGCCACGCGCGCGGTCCGGTCCGAACCGATGCGCTGCGGCTGGAGCGGCGCGGGTCGACCGCGGTGCTGCGCGTGGGCGAGGACTGGGTCTCCACGCACCCGCGCACGCTGTACCTGCTGCGGCAGGAGGTCGAGGCCTGGGAACGGAGCGGGCCGCTCACGCTCGTGCTGGCGATCGACTGATCCCCTGGGGGCGTTGCGCGCCGAGCTTCGCCGGCGCGGTGGCCATGCCCCGGGCTTGGCTGGCGCGGGGCCCTGGCGGAGTGATGGGTGTCGGCGCGCCCGACGCTACAGCCCGTCGGGTGACTGCACCGCCTGCAGCAGCAGGCGCGTCGCCCCGTCCTCTCCTTCGTCGCGCTCGCGCAGCCGCAGCCACCACGCAGCGCCTTTCTTGACCGACCACGGCATCGGCTCGCCGGCGAGCAGGGTCGAGGCCACCAGGCCGAGCGTCGGCTGGTGCCCGACGATCAGCACCGGCTCGGGCCCGCGCGGCCAGCGCGCGGCGGCGAGCACCTGCTCGACCGAGGCGCCGGGCGCCAGCTCGGCCACGGTGCGACTGCTGCGCTCGAGTGCGGCGGCCGTCTGCTGGCAGCGTCGGGCCGGGCTCACCAGCACGCGCGTGGAGTGCGCCAGCCGTGCGTTCAGCCACTCCGCCATGCGGGCGGCCTGGCGCTCGCCCTTGGGCGTGAGCGCGCGGTCCAGGTCGTCCTGGCCGTCCCGGGCCGGGTGTGCCTCCGCATGGCGCCACAGGATGAGGTCCATGGGGTCAGCCGTGGCTGAAGAAGCGCGCCATGAGCGCCTGCTGAGCGCTCGGGCCATCGGTGCCGATGCGGTGGTACCGGCCGTCGGCGTCGAGCCGCCAGGCGTCCCGGCCGTCGTGCAGGTAGGGCACCAGGCACTCGTCGATCACCCGCTGGCGCATGGCGGGCTCGAGCACCGGCCAGGCGACCTCGATGCGGCGGAACATGTTGCGGCTCATCCAGTCGGCGCTCGACAGGTACAGCACCTCGTCGTCGTCGCCGGGCCCCCAGCGGAAGTAGAGCACCCGTGTGTGCTCCAGGAAACGCCCGACGATGGACCGCACGCGGATCCGATCGGTCGCCCCGGGCACGCCGGGCGGCAGCATGCACGCGCCGCGCACGATCAGATCGATGTCGGCGCCGGCCCGGCTGGCCGCCACCAGGCCGGCGATCAGCTCGGGGTCGGTCAGCGCGTTGACCTTGACGACGATGCGCGCCGGGCGGCCGGCTCGGGCGGCGTCCGACACGCGCGCCATCAGGGCCATCGTCTCGGCGTGCAGCGTGAAGGGCGCCTGCAGCAGCCGCTTCATCGGCCGCGTGCGGGCCTGGCTGGCGAGCTGCTGGAACACCGCGTCTGCGTCGGAGGTGAGGTCCGGGTCGCTGGTGAGGTAGCCGACGTCGGTGTACAGGCGCGCAGTCTTCGGGTTGTAGTTGCCGGTCGAGAAGTGCGCATATCGGCGCAGCCGCGTGCCGGCGTCGTCGGTCTCGCGCCGGGTGACGAGCAGCAGCTTGGCGTGCGTCTTGAGGCCCACGATGCCGTAGACCACCTGGGCGCCGACGGCCTCGAGCCGCTCGGCCCAGTTGATGTTCGCCTCCTCGTCGAAGCGCGCCTTGAGCTCGACGACCGCCATGACCTCCTTGCCGCGCCGCGCCGCCTCGATCAGCAGGTCCATCAGCGGCGACTCGCTGCCGGTGCGGTACACGGTCTGCTTGATCGCCAGCACGTTGGGGTCGTGCACCGCCTCGCGCAGGAACTGCACCACCGGGTCGAACGACTCGAAGGGCTGGTGCAGCAGCACGTCCTGGTGGCGCAGCCGCTCGAGGATCGACTGGCCGCGCGGCAGCCGGCCCTGCGGCCAGCTCGGGTCCCAGCGCGTGAAGCGCAGCGGCTCACCGTCGGCCGGCTCGCTGGCCTGGTCGATCAGCTGGTTCAACCGGACCAGGTTGACCGGGCCGTTGACGCGGTAGAGCGCCTCCTCGGGCATGGAGAACTGCTCGAGCAGGAACTCCGAGAGCTCCGGCGGGCAGCTGTGCACCACCTCGAGCCGGATCGCGCGCCCGAAGTGCCGCGTGGTCAGGCCCGAGCGCAGGGCGGCGCGGAGGTTGGTCACGTCCTCCTCGTCGACCTCGAGGTCGGAATCGCGGGTGACGCGGAACTGGCTGAAAGCCTCGACCTCGCGGCCCGGGAACAGCTCGGCCAGGTGCGCCCGGATCACGCTGGTCAGCAGCACGAAGGCCTGGCCGCCGCCGGCCAGCTTGTCGGGCAGGCGGATCACCCGCGGCAGCACGCGTGGCACCTTGACGATCGCGATCAGGTTCTCGCGGCCGAAGGCGTCGCGCCCGTCGAGCTTGACGATGAAGTTCAGCGACTTGTTGGCGACCTGCGGGAACGGGTGGGCCGGATCCAGGCTGACCGGCACCAGCAGCGGCCGCACCTGCTGCTGGAAGAACTGCGCGACCCAGCGGCGCTGCGCGTCGTTGCGCTCGGCGTGGTTGAGCACGACCAGGCCGCGCTCCTTCAACGCGGGCATGACCTCGTCGTTGAACGTCGCGTACTGCTCGTCGATCAGGGCGTGCGCCTCGGCGGCGATCGCGTCCACCTCGTGCTCGGTCACGGTGGAGCCCGGCAGCTTGAAGGCCTCGAGGTAGTCGGCGAAGCGCACCTCGAAGAACTCGTCCATGTTGGACGACACGATGCAGATGTAGCGCAGCCGCTCGAGCAGGGGCACGTCGGTGCGACGGGCCTGCGCCAGGACGCGCCGGTTGAACTCGAGTATCGAGCGCTCGCGGCTGAGCAGCGGCGGCATCGCGGCGGCGGGCGTGGGAGGCAATGCTGCTGCCGCGGCGCCGGCGGCGGCAGGCGGCTCGGACCGGTCGTCGCGCGCATCGGCCGCGGGGGGGCGACTCTTCATGGCCGTCAGTGTAGGCATGCGCCGACGATTCGGCGCGCATCCGGGGCGGGTTCGCCGGATCGGGTCGCAGCCTGCCGACACGCCGTGACCGGGCGATGACGGTGGCCCGGATCCCGCACGGGAGCGCATTAGCATCCCACGTCACCGCTCGTCGCCACCCTGTGATCCACATCGATCCGACCGCCATCGCCGACCCGCGACACGCCGGTCGCGGCGCCCTGTCGCTGGCCTTGATGGCCGCGCGCAACCGCACGCTGGCGGCGTTGAACGCGATCGACTCGGTCGAAGGGACCCAGCCGCTGCCGGCGGCCGCCCACGACGTGGACCCGCCGATCTGGATCGCCGGCCACGTCGCCTGGTACCAGGAGTACTGGATCGCGCGCAACGTCCAGCGCCAGCGAGGTCCGGCGGCCGACGCAACGCATCCGCGTCTGGCCTCGGTCGAGCCCGGGGCCGACGCCTGGTTCGACCCTCGGCGGGCCGACCGGCCCGGCCGATGGGCGCTGGGGTTGCCGCCGGCCGCCCAGGTGCGCCGCTATCTGGAGGACACGCTGGAGGTGACGCTCGAGCTGCTCGGCGCCACGGCGGAGGACGATGCGGCCTTGCACGTCTACCGCGCGGCGCTGATGCACGAGGAAGCGCACCTCGAGTCGTTCGCCGACGCCGCCCAGGCCCTGGGCCTGCGGGTCGAGCTCTTCGAGGAGCCGCCCCTTCGCAGCCCGCGCGAGCCGATCCTGATGCCGGCGACCCGCTGGCGGATGGGACGTGAACCGGGCCCCGGTTTCGTGGCCGGCCTCGAGAAGTGGGCGCACGAGGTGCGCGTGCCCGAGTTCGAGATCGACGCGCAGCCGGTCCGCTGGGCCCAGTACGTCGAGTTCGTCGAGGATGGCGGGTACGACGAGCCCCGCTGGTGGTCGCCCGAGGGCCTGGCCTGGAAGGATCGGCTCGGGCGGCGCGTGCCGCGCCACGTCGACCAGATGCGCCAGGGCGTGCTGCAGTGGCGCTTTGGCCGGCTCGTGCGCGTGCCCCTGGGCAGGCCGGTCACGCACGTCACCCTGCACGAGGCCGAGGCCTGGTGCCGCTGGGCGGGTCGCCGCCTGCCGACCGAGGTCGAGTGGGAGGCAGCGGCGCACCAGGCGTCGTCCCGCGGCTGGCGCTGGGGCGAGGTGCGTGAGTGGACCGCGACCGCGCTGCGCCCCTATCCGGGCCACGAGCCGGACCTCGACGCCGAGCTGGCCCCGCCCGGTTTCGGCGATCGCCAGGCGCAGCGCGGCGCCTCGCCCGCCACGCCGCCTGCGCTGCGGGATCCGCGGCGGCGATTCGGCCAGCGGCCCGAGGCGGACCATCGGTTCGTCGGCTTCCGTTCCTGCGCCCCGTAGTCGCGGTCAACGCGGGCTGAGGGATCGACCGAGGGTCGATCCCGCGGGAAGCGCGGCGCGGCTTGCCTACACTGCGCGGCGCGCGCAGGCCGCACGGTGCAGCCGCCGCCCCCACCGCCCGGCCCGCCCCGACCCGATGCACCTCCTCGTTCTGATCGTGCTGCTGCCCCTGGTGGTCGGCACGGTGCTGACCTTCCTCATCGGACGCTCCGAGACGCCGGTGAGACGCCGCCTGACCGCGGCGGCGGCCGGCGCCGTCTCGGCCACCGCGTTCGCGCTGCTGGCCTCGCAGGCCGGCACCGTGCTCGGGGGCGAGACGCTGCTGCACAAGGTCGAGTGGGTGCCCGCGATCGGGCTCGACGCGGCCTTCCGGCTCGACGCGCTGGCGTGGATGTTCGCGATGCTGATCACCGGCATCGGCACGCTGATCGTGGTCTATGCCGCCTTCTACCTGCATCACGACGACCCCGCCGGCAAGTTCTTCCCGGCGCTGATGCTGTTCATGGCCGCGATGCTGGGCATCGTGCTGTCCGACAACCTGCTGCTGCTGGTCGTCTTCTGGGAGCTGACGAGCATCTCGTCGTTCCTGCTGATCGGCTACTGGGGCCACAAGGAGGAGTCGCGCGCCGGGGCGCGCATGGCGCTGGCGGTGACCGGTGGCGGCGGGCTGGCGCTGCTCGGCGGCGTGCTGCTGCTCGGCCAGATCGCAGGCACCTACGAGCTGTCCGGCATGCTCGGTCGGGGCGAGGAGATCCGTTCGCATGCGCTGTTCCCGGCGGCGCTGGTGCTCATCCTGGTCGGCTGCTTCACCAAGAGCGCGCAGTGGCCGTTCCACTTCTGGCTCCCGGAGGCGATGGCCGCGCCCACCCCGGTCTCGGCCTACCTGCACTCGGCGACCATGGTCAAGGCGGGCTTGTTCCTGCTCATGCGGCTGTACCCGGTGATCGGCGGCAGCGGCCTGTTCGAGGCGATCGTCGCCACCGTCGGCCTGGTGACGATGGTGTTCGCGGCCTTCGTCGCGGTCTTCAAGCACGACCTGAAGGGCCTGCTGGCGTACTCGACGATCAGTCATCTCGGCTTGGTCGCGTTCCTGATCGGCCTGTCCTCGCCCTTGTCGGCCGTGGCGGCCGTGTTCCACGTGCTCAACCACGCGGCATTCAAGGCGGCGCTGTTCATGAGCGCTGGCATCGTCGACCACGAGACCGGGACGCGCGACATGCGGCGGCTCGGGGGCCTGCTCGCGGCGCTGCCGATCATCGGCGGCATCGTGATGGTGGCGGCGGCGGCGATGGCCGGGCTGCCGCCGTTCAACGGCTTCATCAGCAAGGAAATGATGCTGCACGAGGCGCTCGAGGGCGGCAGTCGGGCGTGGGGCAGCCTCGGATGGGCGATGCCGGTGCTCGCCACCCTCGGCGGCCTGTTCTCGGCGGCCTACTCGCTGCGCCTGGTGCACGACGTGTTCTTCAACGGGCCGCCGAAGGACCTGCCGAACCCGCACCCGCACGAGCCGCCCTGGGGCATGAAGGCCCCGGCGCTCCTGCTGGCGGTGGTCTGCGTCGCGGTGGGCCTGGCGCCGATGCTGATCGCCGGCCCGCTGGTGACGGCGGCCGCGGCCTCGGTCCTCGGTGCGCCGGCGCCGGAGTTCCACCTGGCGTTGTGGCACGGGTTCAACCTGCCGCTGGCGATGAGCGCGGTGGCGGTCGGCGGTGGCGCCGTGCTCTACGCCGCACTGCAGCGCGGCGGGCGCCTGCACCGCTACCGGCCGCAGGCCTGGGGCGGCAAGGCGGCCTTCACCGCGGCGATCGACCACCTGTTCGCCTTCGCGGGGCGGTTCACCGCGGCGGTCGAGACGCGTTCCCTGCAAAGCTATGCGGCGTGGATGGTGGGCGGCGTGGTCGTCATCGCCGCGTGGCCGTTCGTCACCGGGCCTGCCGATGCCCTGGGCGCGTCCGGGCGCACTCTCCTGCCGGCTCCGATGGTGGCGATCGCGGTGTGGGGCCTGCTCATCGCGGTGTGCGCCAGCCTGCTGGCGGCGCATCGGTCGCGCTTCATCGCGGTCGTGCTCACCGGCGGGGTCGGCGTCGTCGCGTCGATGGCCTTCGTCGCGCTGTCGGCGCCGGACCTCGCGATGACGCAGCTGTCGGTCGACGTGGTCTCGACGATTCTGCTGCTGATGGGCCTGGCCCTGCTGCCGCAGGTGTCGCCGCGCGAGTCGTCGAACCGGCGCCGGCTGCGCGACGCGGTGCTGGCGATCGCCGGTGGCGGCGGCGTCGGCTGGCTCGCGTGGCTGATGATGACGCGCGAGCACGAGACCATCTCGTGGTACTTCCTGGAGCAGTCGTTGCCCAAGGGTGGTGGCGCAAACACGGTCAACGTCATCCTGGTCGACTTCCGCGGCTACGACACGTTCGGCGAGATCACCGTGCTCGGCATCGCGGCCGTCGGGGTGCTGGCCCTGCTCGACGGGTTCCGGGCCCGTCGCCCCCACGTCGATCCGGCGGGCCGAGCCTGGAGCTATGGGCGCGAGCCGCTGATGCTGCGCATGGCCGCGCGGCTGGTGCTGCCGATGGCGCTCGTGGTGAGCGCCTTCATCTTCTGGCGGGGTCACAACCTGCCGGGTGGCGGCTTCATCGCCGGCCTGGTGACCGCGGTGGCCCTGGTGCTGCAGTACATGGCCGAGGGCCAGGCGCGCGCCGAGAGCCTGCTGCGCGGGCCGGCGGCGCGCCGGTACACGCGCTGGATCGGCCTCGGGCTGGGCATTGCCTGGCTGACCGGGGCCGGCGCCTTCGTGTTCGGCTATCCGTTCCTCACGAGCGCGCACGGCCACCCGACGGTTCCGGTGCTCGGCGAGCTGCCATTGGCGACGGCCGCCTTGTTCGATCTCGGCGTGTACATCACGGTGGTGGGGGCCACCATGCTGATGCTGTCGGCCCTCGGCTCGGCCAGCAAGGAGCCGGCCCGCACCCCGGCGGGTGCCGGCGTGCGCGCGAATGCAGGTGGAGGGTGACGTGCTGACGATGGAGTTCCTGGTGGCCAGCGGGATCGGGGTGGTGACCGCCAGCGGCATCTACCTGCTGCTGCGCGGGCGCACCTTCCCGGTGGTGCTCGGCCTTTCGCTGATCGGCTATGCGGTCAACGTGTTCATCTTCTCGATGGGGCGCCTGTGGAGCGGCGCGCCGCCGATCCTGGCCGCCGGCGCGCCGCCACTGGCCGATCCGCTGCCCCAGGCGCTGGTGCTGACCGCGATCGTCATCGGCTTCGCGACCACCGGCTTCGTCATCGAGCTCGCGCTGCGCAGCCACCATGAGGGCGGCGGCGACCATGTGGACGGCCGGCCCGATCCGTCGGCCAGTGCTTCGCCTGGGGCGTCATCGGACAAGGGCGGGGCATGACCGGTACCCTGGCCGACCTGTTCTCGCAGCACCTGCCGGTGCTGCCGGTCCTGCTGCCCTCGATCACCGCGGTGGCCTTGCTGCTGATGGGTGACCACGGCGGCGACGCCGGCACCGACGACGGGCGGCGCCGGCTCGCCTGGGCGCGGCGCCTGTCGCTCGGATCGGCGGCCCTGTTCCTGGTGCTGGCGGTGGCGCTGGTCCAGCGTGCCGCGGGCGGCGACCTCGCGGTCTACCGCGTTGGCGACTGGCCGGCGCCGTACGGCATCGTGCTGGTGGTCGATCGCCTGGGCGCGCTGATGCTGCTGCTCACCGCGGTCGTGGCGCTGCCGGTGCTCGGCTATGCCTGCGGCGGGTGGGACGCGCACGGCCGCCACTTCCATGCCCTGTTCCAGTTCCAGCTGATGGGGCTGGCCGGCGCCTTCGTGACCGGCGACCTGTTCAACCTGTTCGTGTTCTTCGAGGTCCTGCTGATCGCGTCGTACGCGCTGATGCTGCACGGACAGGGCCGGGAGCGGTTCCGGATGGGCGTGCACTACGTGGTGCTGAACCTGATCGCTTCGGCGCTGTTCCTGATCGGCGTGTCGCTGCTGTACGCCAAGACGGGCACCCTCAACCTGGCCGACCTCGCGATGCGCGTGCCCAAGGTCACGGCGCCCGAGTCGGCGATCGTGCAGGGCGCCGGGATGGTGCTCCTCGTGGTGTTCGGCTTCAAGGCGGCAATCGTGCCGCTGGCGATGTGGCTGCCTGGCACCTATGCCGCCGCGAGCGCGCCAGTCGCCGCGTTGTTCGCCATCATGACCAAGGTCGGGGTCTACTCGATCCTGCGCGTGCACGGGGTGATCTTCGGCGAGGGCGCGGGCGACTCGGCGTTCAGCGCCGAGCCCTGGATCCTGCCGCTGGCGCTGGCCACCTGCCTGCTCGGCGTGCTCGGCGCGCTCGCCGCCCACACGCTGCCTCGGCTGGTCGCGTGGCTGACCGTCGCTTCGGTGGGCACCGTGCTGGCCGGCATCGGGCTGTACAGCCCGGCGGCCTGGGGCGCGGCCCTGTACTACATGGCCAACAGCACGCTGGTCGTGGCCGGCCTGTTCCTGCTGGCCGAGCTGGTGGCGGCCCAGCGCGGCGACGCCGAGGGACGGCTCGAGCCGGCCTCGCCGGTCGCGCAGCCCGCCCTTCTCGGCCTGATGATGCTGCTCGCGGCGGCCTCGGCGGCCGGCCTGCCGCCGATGCCCGGCTTCATCGGCAAATTGATGATGCTCGAGGCCGCGGCGCGGCACGACTGGCACGTCGTCGTCTGGACCGTCATCCTCGGTGTCGCGCTGCTCACGCTGATCGGCCTGGCGCGCGCCGGCAGCATCCTGTTCTGGCATGTGCGCGATGACCTGCCGGCCGGCGGCCGCTCCGGCGCGAGTCCGCGCCTGATCGGGGCGACGCTGGCGCTGCTCGCGGCCACCGTCGCGATGAGCGTGTGGGCCGCACCGATCCAGCGGTACACCGAGGCGGCCGCGCGCCAGCTGGTCGACCGGCAGGCCTATGCACGCGCGGTCATCGGCGACACGCGCGACACCACGCGGCCCTATCCTGCGGTGTCGCCCCCGATGTCGCCAGCCGTTTCGCCGGCGGTGTCACCGGCCGAGGCGCCCGCGCGACCCGCCACCCCTGACGGTTCCGGAGGTGCCCGGTGAGTCCGCTGAAAGAGCCACCGGCCCGCGCCTCGGACCATCAACACCCGGGCGATGGCGGCTGGTTCGCGCACCCCGCCCTGTCGGTGCTGCTGCTGCTGGTGTGGCTGCTGCTGCGCCAGAGCCTGAGCGTGCCCGACCTGCTGGCCGGCGTGGTGCTCGGCCTGGTGGTGCCACGGCTGGCGCATCGCTTCCTGGGCCCGGCCACGCACCCTCGCGCCCCGCTGGCGGTGGCGCGCTTCACCGCGGTCGTCCTGTGGGACATCGTGGTGTCCAACCTCACCGTCGCGCGCATCGTGCTGGACCCGCGGTCGCGGCCGCAGCCGGCCTGGGTGCCAGTTCCGCTGGACACGCGCCACCCGACCGCGATCACCCTGCTGGCCACCGTCATCACCACGACGCCGGGCACCGTGTCCTGCGTGGTCGACGACACCGCCGGGCTGATCCTGGTGCACGCGCTCGACTGCACCGACGCGGCGGAGATGGCCCGGCAGATCAAGGACCGCTACGAGAAGCCCCTGATGGAGATTTTCGGATGAACCTGTCGCCGGTCGACCTCGCGTTGGGGTTCGCGTTCGTGGCCGTCGGGCTCGCGATGCTCATCTGCGCCGTGCGGCTGGTCCGCGGCCCGGAACTGCCCGACCGCGTGCTGGCGCTGGACACCCTCTACATCAACCTGGTGGCGCTGGTGGTGCTGCTCGGCATCCGCTTCGGGACCGAGCTGTTCTTCGAGGCGGCGCTGCTGATCGCGCTGCTGGGCTTCGCCTCGACGGTGGCGCTGTCGCGCTACCTGACGCGCGGCGACGTGATCGAGTGAGGGAGCCGACCGATGCTGGATTCGCTGCACTGGGCCTGGCAGGCCGTGATCGTCGCGATGCTCGTCGTAGGGGGGCTGTTCACGCTCGTGGGCTCGCTGGGGATGCTGCGCTTCCGCGACTTCTACATGCGGTTGCACGCGCCGACCAAGGCGACCACGCTCGGCGTGGGCGGTGTGCTGCTGGCAAGCCTCGCGGTCAACTGGGCTCGCGGCAGCCTCGGCCTGCACGAACTGCTGATCACGCTGTTCCTGTTCATCACCGCGCCGGTCTCGGCCAACCTGATGGCCAAGGCCGCCCTGCATTTGCGGGTGCGGTCCGAAGCGCCAGTGCCACCCGACCAGCCGCAGGCCTGAGGCGCGACGGGCGCCGAGCGGCCTCGGGCGCGAGCGGGCTCGCTGCGCAGCCGATGATCAGCGGGCCGCCGGGTCGTCGCCGACCAGCGGCGCGTCGCCCACCAGTGCCTCGTGGCCGGCCTCGCGCACCGCGGCGCGGGCGAGCAGGTGCGAGGCCACCGGCAGCGTCACCAGCAGGAAGGCCACGATCAGGCCGAGCCGCACGGACCATGCCGTTTCCGCCACCACCAGGGCAGCGCCGACCGCGATGAAGGCCAATGCCAGCGTCCCGGCCTTCGTGGCCGCATGCTGGCGCGACAGCGCATCGGGCAGCCTGACCACGCCCCACGCCGCGAGCACCAGCAAGCCCGCACCGATGGCCAGCAGCCCTACGCCGATCGCGCTCACGCCGACCCCCGCGGTGCCTTCGGGTCCGGGCGTGGCGCCGGCGCGCGCTCCAGCAGCCGGGCCCACCCGAGCGTGGCGACGAAGCCCACCAGGGCCAGGCCGACGCCGACGTCGATGAACACCGTGCGGCCAGTGGCCAGCGACGCGGCGATGCACAGCGCCAGCGCGGCGGCAAGGAAGATGTCGAGCGCCACGATGCGGTCGGCATGGGTGGGGCCGCGCAGCAGCCGCCAGATCGCCAGGCCCGCGCTCAGCAGGGCGGCCAGCACCAGCAACAGGGTCGCCCAGGCGATCATGCGGCCTCCTGCGGGACGCCGCACAGCCGCACGAGGCAGGGCTCGAAGTCGCGCCGGATGCCGTCGACGATGCCCTGCGGATCGCTGGCGTCGAGCACGTGCAGCAGCAGTTCGCGCCGCTCCATGTCGATGTCCAGCGTCGTGGTGCCCGGGGTCAGCGACACCATGCAGCCGAGCAGCGCGGCGCCGCGCGGGCTCATCGGCGCGAAGCGCACGCGCAGGTAGGCGGCCGGCGGGGGGGCCCCCCGCCCGTGCTGCACGATGACGACGAGCGTCTGCCAGCCCGACACGACCACCGCGCGCACGAAGCGAAACAGCAGTTCGACGGCGGCGAGGAGCGATGTCACGGCCTTGTCCTCCGGGTCAGGGGGTGACGAAGCTGGCGGCTGCGGCCTGTGCGAACGCGGCCAGCGGCTGCGGCTGGAAACCGATCGCCAGCGTGATCGCGGCAAGCCCCACGGTCGCGGCGTAAGCCGGGGCAAGCCGGGGTGCGACGGGCAGCCTGTGGTCCTCGCGCGGGTGCGGCTTCCAGAAGGCCTCCATCCAGATCTTCATCATCGAGTAGAGCGTGAGCACGCTCACCGCCAGCGCGATGGCGGTCCAGGCGAAGCGCCCTTGGGCCAGCGCCTCGTGCAGCACCATCAGCTTGGCCCAGAACCCGGACAGCGGCGGGATGCCCACCAGCGACATCGCCGGCACGAGGAACAGGATGGCCAGCAGTGGACGAGCGGCGTACAGCCCGCCGACCTGGCGCAGGTCGTAGCTGCCGGTCAGCCGCCAGATGATCGCCGCGATCAGGAACAGGTTGGCCTTCACGATGATGTGGTGCACCGTGTAGAAGAGCGTCGCGGCATTGCCGGCGGTGCCGCCCAGCGCGATGGCCAGCAGGATGTAGCCGATCTGGCTGATGATGTGGAAGGCCAGGATGCGCCGCATGTCCCAGTGGTACGCGGCGCCGAGCACGCCGGCGAGCATCGTCGCGGCCGCGACCCAGCCGAGCACCTCCATCAGCACGGCCGGCGGGGGCGCGAACACGTCGCCCACCGTGCGCAGCACGGCGTAGACGCCGACCTTGGTCAGCAGGCCCGCGAACAGCGCGAGCACCGGTGCGGGCAGGGTGTGGTACGAGGCGGGCAGCCACGCGAACAGCGGGAAGGCGCCCGCCTTGATGAGGAACGCAAGCGTGAGCGCGGCCAGCACCACGAGCAGGAGGCCGGGCGCGACGCCCGGGGCCGCGGCCGACAAGGCCCCGTAGTTCAGGTGCCCGGTCGTGGCGTACACGAAGCCGACCGACACCAGCAGCAGCAGCGTGCCGAACAGGTTCAGTGACAGGTACTTGTAGGTGGCGTCGAGCTGGTCGGGCCGCCCGCCGAGCGCGAACAGGCCGACCGAGCAGATCAGCATCACCTCGAACCACACGTACAGGTTGAACAGGTCGGCCGTGGCGAACGAGCCCGCCACCCCAGCGAGCACGCCGTGCATGAGCGGCAGCACCAGCGGATGGCGCGGCCCCGGGTCGGCGTCGCTGGCCAGGAACAGCAGCGACGCCGCCCCCATCAGCGCGGTGATCAGCACCAGCGCGGCCCCGGTGCGGTCGACCAGGAACTGGATGCCGAACGGGGCGGCCCAGCTGCCGAAGGCCGACGTGGCC
Source organism: Ideonella sp. (assembly GCA_025458335.1). GTDB lineage: Bacteria > Pseudomonadota > Gammaproteobacteria > Burkholderiales > Burkholderiaceae_C > JAIYCR01. The sequence goes on along the minus strand of JALOSQ010000027.1, from coordinate 556 downwards.
GGTCGGTCCGCGGCGGCCAGCGACACCAGCCAGATCGCGCAGCCGAGGAACAGCACGATGCCCGCCGCGCTCAGGCCCTGCTGCAGCGCGGGGCGACGGGCCGCGAGCGCGGTGACCACGGCGGTGCCGAGCGGCACCAGGACCGGCGAGGCCGCCAGCGCGTCGACGGCGCTCATCGGCTGGCCTCCTCGGTGGCGTGCGGCGTCCCGACGGCGTCGGCCAGTGGCGAGAAGCGTGGCTCGGGCAGCGGCGGCTTGACCGGGTCGTCCGGATGCGGCTCGGCCTGGCGCAGCTCGAGGGCGTCGTCGGTGCCGCCCTGCTCGATCAGCCTCAGCGCCAGCACCAGCGAGAAGCACAGCAGCGCAAAGCCGATCACGATCGCGGTGAGCACCAGCGCCTGCGGCAGCGGGTTCGCGGCATCGGCCAGCGCCGTGCTGCCCAGGGGCACCACCGCCGGCGCGACCGAGCCGAGCCGTCCCGAGGCGAACAGCGCCAGGTTGGCCGCGCCGCCGAGGATCGCGAGGCCCAGCACGCAGCGGATCACGTCGCGCGACAG
>JALOSQ010000242.1 GCA_025458335.1 Ideonella sp. | reverse complement strand
GGCATCGACAGCAGGCTGCCGTCCTGCAGGCCGTAGTAGCCGCGGGCCGGCGCGATGAAGTCGGCCGGGTTGAACTGCATGCCGGCGCGCTTGAACACCTCGGAGACCGGCACGATCGCGTTCTTGGCGGCGATCATGTCGCCGGATCCGGCGTCGAACATCTGCATGATGTGCGGCGGGTTGCCGGCGCGGAAGGCGGCCACCGCGGCGGCGCGCTGCTCGGGGTACTGCCCCTTGAACGACACGACCACGCGGAACTCGTTCTGGGACTTGTTGAAGTCCTCGCCGAAGCGGGTCAGCAGTTCACCGCCTTGTCCCGTGAGGCCCATCCACATCTGGATCTCGGTGGGCTGGGCCAGGGCCGGGGTGGCGGCGGCGACCGCGAGGGCGGCAGCGGTCAGGGTGCGCTTGATTGACATGACGTCTCCATGACGGGGTGACTCGACGGCGCGAAGTGTCGGCGCCGTTTGTGACAGACCGGTTTCTCGCGGCTTGCGGGCCTGTCGGCCATCGGGATTTGCCTGCCCCTGTGTCGCCGGCGCCCTGCGCGTTGGCCCTGACGCCCGAGCGGACAGGCGTGCGGGGTAGCATCGGGAGCTCCGGGACAACCCTGAAGCTTCCGAGGGCCTGCCGGGCCCCGGGCCGTCGCATGAACGCACCGCTGCCGCTGCGTGAGATCCAGGCCGCCACCGAGCCGGCGGACGCCCCACGCCTGCGCGAGATCCCCTACAACTACACCTCGTTCTCGGATCGCGAGATCGTGATCCGGCTGCTCGGTGTGCGGGCGTGGGAGATCCTGGACCGCCTGCGCGTCGAGCGGCAGACCGGACGCTCGGCCCGCATGCTCTACGAGGTGCTGGGTGACATCTGGGTCGTGCAGCGCAACCCGTACCTGCAGGACGACCTGCTCGACAACCCCAAGCGGCGCCGGCAGCTGATCGAGGCCCTGCACCATCGCCTGGGCGAGATCGACAAGCGCCGCGACCGGCTCGCCGCGGCCGAAGTCGACCGGGCGCGCGATGCGCTGGTCGGCGAGTTGCTCGTGCTGGCGCGCCAGGCGGTGGCCGACTTCGCGGCGAACTTCGACGAGGTGTCCCGCCTGCGCCAGCGTGCCACGCGCGTACTCGGCCGGCACACCGCGCGCGACAACATCAAGTTCGACGGCCTGTCGCGGGTGTCGCACGTCACCGACGCGACCGACTGGCGCATCGAGTACCCGTTCGTCGTGCTGTGCCCCGACACCGAGGCCGAGATGGCCGCCTTGGTCAAGGGCTGCATCGAGCTCGGCCTGACGATCATCCCCCGAGGGGGCGGCACCGGCTACACCGGCGGCGCCTGCCCGCTCACCTGGAAGAGCGCGGTCATCAACACCGAGAAGCTCGAGGCAATGACCGAGGTCGAGTTCGCCGACCTCCCCGGCGTGCCCGGCCAGGTCCCGACGGTGTGGAGCGAGGCCGGCGTGGTCACGCAGCGCGTGGCCGACGCGGCCGAGCGGGCCGGCTACGTGTTCGCGGTCGACCCGACCTCGGCCGAGGCCAGTTGCATCGGCGGCAACATCGCGATGAACGCCGGCGGCAAGAAGGCGGTGCTCTGGGGCACGGCGCTCGACAACCTGGCGAGCTGGAAGATGGTCACCCCCGAGGCGACCTGGCTCGAGGTGGTCCGGCTGAACCACAACCTGGGCAAGATCCACGACGTCGAGGTCGCCAGCTTCGAGCTGCGCCACTACGACGCCAGCGGCCGCACGTTGCAGCGCACCGAGCGGCTCGACATCCCGGGCGCGGTGTTCCGCAAGGAAGGCCTGGGCAAGGACGTCACCGACAAGTTCCTGGCCGGCCTGCCGGGCATCCAGAAGGAAGGCTGCGACGGCCTGATCACCAGCGCGCGCTGGGTCGTGCACAAGATGCCGGCCCACACGCGCACCGTGTGCCTGGAGTTCTTCGGCAACCCGAAGGACGCGGTGCCCAGCATCGTCGAGATCAAGGACTACCTGTTCGGCCTGCAGAGGCAGCGCGCCGCCGCCGGCCAGTCGGCCGTGCTGCTCGCCGGTCTCGAGCACCTGGACGACCGCTACCTCAAGGCCGTGGGCTACACCACCAAGAGCAAGCGCGGCGGCCTTCCCAAGATGGTGCTGATCGGCGACATCGCCGGCGACGACCCGGACGCCGTGGCCGCCGCCACCAGCGAGGTGGTGCGCCTGGCCAACGGCCGAAGCGGCGAGGGATTCGTCGCCGTCAGCGCCGAGGCACGCAAGAAGTTCTGGCTCGACCGCAAGCGCACCGCGGCGATCAGCAAGCACACCAACGCCTTCAAGATCAACGAGGACGTCGTCATCCCGCTGCCGCGGATGGGCGAGTACACGCTCGGCATCGAGCGGCTGAACATCGAGCTGAGCCTGCGCAACAAGCTCGCGCTGGTCGATGCGCTCGAGTCGTTCTTCCGTCGCGGCTCGCTGCCGCTGGGCAAGGGCGACGATGCGGGCGACATCCCGTCGGCCGAGCTCCTCGAGGACCGCGTGCAGCAGGCGCTCGCCCTCCTGGGCGACGTGCGCGGGCTGTGGCAGCACTGGCTCAACCACCTCGACACGCCCGCGGCGGCCCGCCCGGCCGGCCCGGCACTCCACGGGACGCCGGCCGAGGACGCCGCCCGCACGCTGTTCGAGCAGCTGCAGGACCACTCGCTGCGCGCCTCCTGGAAACGTCAGATCCGAGAGCGCCTGCAGGCGATCTTCGCGGGCGGCGCCTTCGCGCCGGTGCTGGAGGCCTGCAACGCGATCCACCGCGAGGTGCTGCGCGGACGGGTGTGGATCGCGCTGCACATGCACGCCGGTGACGGCAACGTGCACACCAACATCCCCGTCAACAGCGACAACTACGAGATGCTGCAGACCGCCCACGAGGCGGTGGCGCGCATCATGAAGCTGGCGCGCAGCCTGGGCGGCGTGATCAGTGGCGAGCATGGCATCGGCATCACCAAGCTCGAGTTCCTGAGCGACGACGAGCTCGCCGCGTTCGCCGACTACAAGCGTCGGGTCGACCCCGAGGGCCGCTTCAACAAGGGCAAGCTGCTGCGCGACGCGCGCTTTGGCGGGCCCGAGGCCTCGGTGCTCAAGGCCGACCTGACCAACGCGTACACGCCGAGCTTTGGCCTGATGGGGCACGAGTCGCTCATCATGCAGCAGAGCGACATCGGCGCCATCTCGACCAGCATCAAGGACTGCCTGCGCTGCGGCAAGTGCAAGCCGGTGTGCGCCACGCACGTGCCGCGCGCCAACCTGCTGTACAGCCCGCGCAACAAGATTCTCGCCACCTCGCTGCTGATCGAGGCCTTCCTCTACGAGGAGCAGACGCGCCGCGGCGTGTCGATCAAGCATTGGGAGGAGTTCGAGGACGTGGCCGACCACTGCACGGTCTGCCACAAGTGCCTGTCGCCCTGCCCGGTGAACATCGACTTCGGCGACGTGTCGATGAACATGCGCAACCTGCTGCGCAAGATGGGGCAGAAGAGCTTCCGCCCCGGCAACGCGGCGGCCATGATGTTCCTCAACGCCACGCGGCCCGAGACGATCAAGCTGATGCGCACCGCGATGGTCGACGTCGGCTTCAAGGCGCAGCGCTTCATCCACGGCCTGATGAAGCCGGTGGCGCGCAAGCAGACGGCTGCGCCGCCGGCCACGGTCGGTGCGGCGCCCATCAAGCAGCAGGTCATCCACTTCATCAACAAGAAGATGCCCGGCGGCCTGCCCAAGAAGACCGCCCGCGCGCTGCTCGACATCGAGGACAAGGACTACGTCCCGATCATCCGCAACCCCAAGGCGACCACCGCCGACACCGAGGCGGTCTTCTACTTCCCGGGCTGCGGCTCGGAGCGGCTGTTCAGCCAGGTGGGCCTGGCCACCCAGGCGATGCTCTGGCACGCCGGGGTGCAGACCGTGCTGCCGCCGGGGTACCTGTGCTGCGGCTATCCGCAGCGCGGCTCGGGGCAGTTCGACAAGGCCGACAAGATCATCACCGACAACCGGGTGCT
>JALOSQ010000241.1 GCA_025458335.1 Ideonella sp. | reverse complement strand
CGACCTGGCGGCGGTGGTCGGCGGGCTCACCGCGGCACAACTCGCGCTGATGCTGCTGATCGGCCTGGCGGGCACGCTCGGGCACCTGGCGATGATCCTGGCGTTCGGCTTCGCACCCGCCTCCACCCTCATGCCCTACCTGTACACGCAGATCCCGGTCGCCGCAGTCGTCGGCTGGGCGGTGTTCGGGCACGTGCCCGACGGCTGGGCCTGGGTCGGCATGGCGGTGATCGCGGCCTGCGGCGCAGCCAGCGTGGCCCTGGGCCTGCGGGCGCGCACCGAGCCCCCCGCCTCCCGCCGCCCGACCCGGCTCGGATCCAGCGCCGCGACGGACGAGCGGCCGCAGATCGACGCGGGCGAGGCCACGACCATCTCCCCTTCGATCGAGGCCGACCTGACCGGACAATCGGTGGCATGGCCCAGTTCTTCGAGGTCCACCCCGACAACCCCCAGCCGCGGCTCCTGAAGCAGGCCGCGCAGATCCTGCGCGACGGCGGGCTGGCGGCCATCCCGACCGACTCGAGCTACGCCCTGGTCTGCCACCTCGACGACAAGGCCGCCGCCGAGGCGCTGCCGTCACCACCTGACGCTGCTGTGCCGCGACCTGAGCGAGCTCGCCACCTACGCGCGGGTCGACAACCGGCAGTACCGACTGATGAAGGCGGCCACGCCCGGGCCCTACACCTTCATCCTCGAGGCCACCAAGGAAGTCCCGCGCCGCGTGAGCCACCCGTCGCGGCGCACGATCGGCCTGCGCGTGCCCGACCACCGCACCACCCAGGCCCTGCTGGAAGCGCTGGGCGAGCCGCTCCTGGCCACCACGCTGATCCCGCCCGGCGAGGCCGACCCGCTCAACGACCCGCACGAGATCCGCGAGCGCTTCGAGCGGGCCCTGCAGGTGGTGATCGACGCCGGCGCCTGCCCGATGGAGCCGACCACCGTGATCGACCTCAGCGGCGACGAGCCTTCGATCGTGCGGCTGGGGCGGGGCGATCCGGGCACGCTGGGCCTGAGCGCGGACTGAGTGCGCCGTCCGGCGGCGCGGCGGCGCGCGCCACCAGCCCGTCGAGCGTCGCCTCCAGCACCGGCGCGAGCGTGGCGGCCACGAACACGTCGGGTGGGACACCGTCGCGGAACATGTCGAACTTGCCCGCGATCGCCAGGTGCGCGGTGCCATGCACCAGTGACCACAGCCCGAGCACCGCCTGCCAGTGCTGCGGTCGCATCGCCGCGGCATCCGGCACGCCCCACAGCCGGCGCACGCCGCGCGCAAGCACCTCGAACGCCGCGTCGGCCTGGGCAAGCAGCGCCGGTTCGTCGTGCAGCTGTTGCGACCGGAACATCAGCCTGAAACGCCCCGGGTGGCGCAGCGCGAAGCGAACGTACTCCAGTCCCTGCTCGCGCAAGGCCGCGCGCGGATCCCCGCCGCCGCGCGCGTCGCCGCGCTCGAGGGCCTCGGTGAGCCCGGCAAAGCCGATCGTCGCCACGGCCGTGAGCAGGCCGGCCGCGTCGCCGAAGTGATGCGCCGGCGCCGCCGGCGACACCCCGGCACGGCGCGCCACCTCGCGCAGCGAGAACCCGTCGGGGCCCCGCTCGGCCAGCAGGGCCTCGGTGGCCTCGATCAGCGCCTCGCGCAACGCGCCGTGGTGGTACGGGGTCGCGTGCCGGCTCATGCCGCGATGATAACTTGACACCGTTCAGATCAACGGCCACACTGCGCCCGCCGCATCTAAACGATGTTCAGATCGAGACCCTGATGAACCCGCTCGACCCCGACACCGCCTTCGGCACCGGCAACGCCCTCGCGCTCGCCAGCTGGATCGCCCTGGCGCTGTCCCCCCCCTCGCGCCGGTGGACGACCGCCGTCTGGGCCGCCACCGGCTGGTGGATCCCGCTCGCCCTCGGCGTGGCCTACGTGGCGCTCATCGTGGCGCACTGGGGGCCGGGCGGCTTCGGCTCGCTCGCCGAGGTGCGACAGCTGTTCGAGCAGCCGGGGTTGCTGGCCGCGGGCTGGCTGCACTATCTCGCGTTCGACCTCTTCGTCGGCACCTGGATCGCGCGCCAGGGCGCCGAGCGTCGGATCCCCCACGTGCTGCTGCTGCCGTGCTTCGCGCTCACCTTCATGTTCGGGCCAGCCGGTCTGCTGGCCTTCGCCGCGCTCACGCTCGCCTACCGCAGGACCACGCCATGAACTCCCCTGCTGCCCCCCGCGCGCCGGCCGCGGCGCGTCCCGGCGCCTCGGGCGCGGCCGGCGCGCCCACGCCGCGCGATGTCGCCGCCTTCGCCGCCGGCCTGTGGCACCGCGAGCCGCGCCTGGTCGCGTTTGCGGCGGTCCTGCTGGCGGCGATGCTGCCCGCCGCGCTGATGCTGGGGTTGGACGACCGGACCCTGCGCGGCGTGAACGTGTGGGTCAAGCCGATGAAGTTCATGGCGTCGATCGCGCTGCTCGCGCTCACGACGGCCTGGTTCGCGGCCCACCTGTCGGAGGCCGCGCGCCGCAGCCGAGCCTTCGGCGCGCTGGTGTGGACGCTGATCGCCACCGGCGGCTTCGAGGTGGCCTACATCACGCTGCAGGCCGCGCTCGGCGCGGGCTCGCACTACAACGTGGGCGACGCGTTCCACGCCACGATGTACACGCTGATGGGCGTCGGCGCGCTCGTGCTGACCGCCACCCAGCCGTGGCTCGCGTGGCTGCTCTGGCGACACGGCGACCGCTCGATCGCGCCGGCGTACCGGATCGCGGTGCAGATCGGGCTGGTCCTGACCTTCGTGCTCGGCGCCGGCGTCGGCATGCTGCTGAGCGGCCAGCAACCACCCACCGGTCCGGGGCTGCCCGTGGTGGGATGGTCGACCGTGGCCGGCGATCTTCGCGTGGCGCACTTCGTGGGCATCCACGCCGGGCAGGTCATCCCGATCCTCGGCTTCGCGCTGGCCGCGTGGCGGCTGCGCGGCGCGGTCGCAGGCGTGTGGATCGTCGCCGCGGCGTGGACAGCCCTGTGGGCCGCCACCTTGGCGCAGGCGCTGGCGGGCCGGCCCTTGCTGGCGCTCTGAGCGACGCGGTGATCGCGACCTGAGGCCGTGATCGGCCTCAAGCGGTGATCGGCCGGACGACGCGGCCGTGTCCCCGGTGGCAGCGCAGCCCACCCGCGCTGCGGCCCGCCGGGGCTCCCCGCAGCGTCAGCTGCTGATGATCGCCGCGGTCACGACGATCTCGACCCTCCACTCGGGCCGGGCCAGCTTGGCCTGCACGGTGGCGCGCGGCGGCGCGTCACCCGGCGCGACCCAGTCATCCCACACCGCGTTCATGCCCGGGAAGTCGGCCAGGTCCGCCAGGAAGATCTGCGCCATCAGGATGTGCGCCTTGTCGGTGCCGGCCTCGGCGAGCAGCTTGTCGATGGCGGCGAGCACCTGGCGCGTCTGGCCCTGGATGTCCTGGCTGCCGTCGGGCGCGACCTGGCCGGCGAGGTAGACCGTCTGGTTGTGGATCGCCATCTCGGAGAGGCGGTCTCCGACGTGGAAGCGGCGCACGCCGTGGGTCATGACTTGTGTCCTTTGTGGTGAGGGGGATGCGGCTGATGCTGCGAAGCGTGGGCCTTGCCCTTGTGGTGATGGCCGTGGTGGCTGTGCCCCGCGGCTGGCCCCGCCGGCGCGGCCGCCTTCTGGCCGATCTTGCTCTCGGTGCCGGCCAGCAGCTTGTTGATGTTGGGCATGTGGCGCCACACCAGCAGCAGCGCCATGACCACGATCGCGCCGGCCAGCCAGCCGGTGTCCCAGATCAGCACCTGGTAGAACGGGGCGAACGCCGCCGCCACGATCGAGGCGAGCGACGAATACCGGAAGAAGAACGCGATGATCAGCCAGGAGGCCAGCGTCGCCAGCCCGAGCAGCGGGTTGAAGGCGAGCAGCACCCCGGCCGCCGTGGCCACGCCCTTGCCGCCCTGGAAGCGGAAGAGCACCGGGAACAGGTGGCCGAGGAATGCCGCCAGCCCCACCGCCGCCAACGTGCCTTCGCCCAGGCCGAAGCGCGGACCGAACGCCACCACGAGCACGGCGGGCACATAACCCTTGAGCGCATCGAGCGCCAGCGTGAGCACCGCGGCCTTGCGGCTGCCGCTGCGCAGCACGTTGGTGGCGCCCGGGTTGCCGGACCCGTAGGTCCGCGGATCGGCGAGGCCGAACAGCCGGCTGACGATGACGGCGAACGACAGCGACCCGACCAGGTAGGCCGCGACCGTGGCGGCCAGCGGCAGGGCAAAAGCGGGCAAGGACTCCATGGGGCCCGAAGCTTACGCGCCTTGCGCCGTGGGTCCGGCGCAACGCCGCGCGACCCGAGGGGCCTCCTCGGCCGTCGCGGGCCTTGCAGTCGGGCCGATTCGCGCGAGACTCGCCCCAGAGGGAAACAGAGGAGGCCCCGCGATGATGGCTCCGGTGTGTTCGCTGTGGTGGCTGCTGGCCGCCGTCCTGGTGGGCTGGCTGCTGTGCGGCTGGTTCGCGCGCCAGTACCTGCCCCGCGTGCCGGGCGCCGGGGCGCTGGCCGATCGCGAGCGCGAGATCGCCCGCCTGAAGGCCGAGCTGGCCGCGCTGCGCGCCCAGCCGCCGG
>JALOSQ010000026.1 GCA_025458335.1 Ideonella sp. | reverse complement strand
CGCGAGGAGGGCTGGGTGCTGCTGGCCGCGACGTTCGACCATGGGCAAGCGGGCGGCCCCGCGGCATGATGCGGTCATGAGCCTCGCCACCCGCTGCGGTCACTGCGGCACGATCTTCAGGGTCGTGCAGGACCAGCTCAAGGTGTCGGAGGGCTGGGTGCGGTGCGGACGCTGCGGCGAGGTGTTCAATGCGTTGCAGGCGCTCTTCGATCTCGAGCGCGAGACCCCGCCGCCGTTCCCGGGGCGCGCGGCGGAGGACGATCGCGGGGCAGTGCCCACGAGGCACACCCCGCTGACGCCTGCGGCACCGACGCCACGGGCAGTCGAACCGATCGCCCGCGCGGGCTGGGGATCGGCCGCGGCCGACGTCGAGGCGCCCCCAGCGGCGGCTCCGGTCGATGCCTCCGGCCTCCACGCCGACGCCGGATCCCCGCGTGACGAAGCCGACGTCCGCGGTTGGATCGACGAGGGTTTCGATGATTCGGGGCAGGCCGCCCGGCCGGCGGGCGACCAGGGCCTGCCGAGCCGGATCGCATCGGGCGCGGCGCGTGACGACGAGCCGTTCGAGCCCGCCTGGCGCGAAGCGCACGACAGCGTGCCGCCGCCAGCCGACCCCGCCCGCGACGACGACACCCGTGCGGAGCCCGGCTTCGACCCGACCCGCCAGGACGATGCGCTGACCCGGGTCGACGACCCGATCGACGCGGATCGGTTTGCCGCCGCCGAGGCCCGCGCGGCCGAAGCCCTGCCGACCTTCCTGCGCGATGAGCCGGTGCGCGGTGCTGCCCCGCCGCTGGCGCGCGCCGCCTGGGCGTTCGGGGCGGTGCTGCTCACCGTCATGCTGGCCGGCCAGGTCGCGGTGCACCATCGCGACGCCGTGGCGCAGGCCTGGCCCTGGAGCCGGCCCTTGCTCGCCCAGTGGTGCACCGTGGCCGGATGCGAAGTCCTCGAGGCGCCGCGTCGGCTCGACGCCTTCACCGTGGAGACGTCCTCGCTGACGCGCCAGGCCCCGACGGGCGACGTCTACCGCTTTTCCGTCACCCTGCGCAACCGCAGTGCCCAGCCGGTCCTCATGCCGAGCATCGACCTCTCGCTCGACGATGCTGCCGGCCAGTTGCTGTCCCGCCGCGCCTTGAATCCCACGGACTTCCGGGTGGCGCGCCCAGTCGTGGCGAGCGGCGCCGAGGCCACGCTCCAGCTCGTGATGTCCGCGGCGAACGGGCAGGCGAGCGGCTACCGCATCGAGCTCTTCTACCCTTGACACCCACCCCGGGGCGCCTCGCGGCCGCCCCCTGCCCCGTCCCATGTCCACCCTGATCTGCGGCTCGCTGGCCTTCGACACCATCACCACCTTCGGCGGGCGCTTCGGCGAGCAGATCCTGCCCGACCAGGTGCACATCCTCAACGTGTCCTTCCTGGTGCCGACGCTGCGGCGCGAGTTCGGTGGTTGTGCCGGCAACATCGCCTACAACCTCGCCGGCCTCGGCGGGCAGGCCGTGCCGATGGCTGCGGTCGGCCCGGACGCGGCCGATTACCTCGCGCGCCTTCGGAGCTGGGGCGTGCGCACGGACCTCGTGCGCGTCGTCGACGACAGCTACACCGCGCAGGCGATCATCATCACGGACGTCGACAACAACCAGATCACCGCCTTCCACCCTGGGGCCATGCAGCAGGCTCACCTGACCCCGGTGCCGGCGGACGGCAGCATCACGCTGGGCATCGTCGCGCCGGATGGCCGCGAGGCGATGCTTCGCCATGCCGAGCAATTCGCGCGGGCCGGCGTGCCTTTCGTGTTCGATCCCGGCCAGGGGCTGCCGATGTTCGACGGCGACGAGTTGAGCCGCTTCGTGCAGCAGGCGACCTGGGTGGCGCTGAACGACTACGAGGCACGCATGCTGTGCGACCGCATCGGCACCAGCGTCGAGGCCCTGTCCCGATCACACCTGCGCGGCGTGATCGTCACGCTGGGCGCCGACGGGTGCGAGGTGTGGGAGCAGGGGCGTCGGCAGCATGTGCCCGGCGTCCGGGCGCGAGAGGTGGTCGATCCGACTGGCTGCGGCGATGCCTTCCGAGGGGCGCTGCTCTATGGCCTCGAGCACGGCTGGCCGCTCGCCCGCTGCGCCGAGCTCGGCAACCGGCTGGGTGCGCTGAAGATCGCGCACCGCGGCGGGCAGAACCACGTGATCGAGCCGTCCGCGCTGGGGCTTTGAGTCCGCGCGGAAAGGTGCAGACCCGGCCGCCGAGTCCAGGTAAAAAAAGACCCGGCCGAAGCCGGGTCCTGATCGATCAGCCGTGAGGCTCAGGGCTTCGCGCCGGTCGGGAAGGGCCACGCCGCCTGGGGGCTGAGCGCAGTCTTCGCGGCAGGGGCAGGGGCCGGCGCAGGCTTGGCCGCAGGGGCAGGCTTGGCGGCAGCCTTCTTCGCAGCCGCCTTCTTGGCCGGGGCCTTCTTCGCGGCCGCCTTCTTGGCGGGGGCCTTCTTCGCCGCCGCCTTCTTGGCCGGAGCGGCCTTCTTGGCCGCGACCTTCTTGGCAGGCGCCTTCTTCGCGGCGACCTTCTTGGCCGGGGCCTTCTTCGCCGCTGCCTTCTTGGCCGGAGCCTTCTTCGCCGCCGCCTTCTTGGCCGGCGCGGCCTTCTTGGCGACGACCTTCTTGGCCGGGGCCTTCTTCGCGGCTGCCTTCTTGGCCGGGGCCTTCTTCGCCGCCGCCTTCTTGGCCGGAGCCTTCTTCGCAGTTGCCATTTCGTTTCTCCTTGATCAAGTGGACGAAAACCGCGGCGCCGGCTGTACCGCCGGTGCACCGCTTACATTCGCCACCCCCTCCGGCCGGACTGCGTCGGACGATGTGGCGAATCTCAAGGCGAATGCCGCCCGCTTCTGGGTCGGGCGTGTCATTCGCGGATCTTGATCTGCTGACGGGTCCGGGGCCCTGAGCAGGGCCGGGACGGGTGCAAAACTCCTGGTCGACTCAATCCCAGCTCAGCGCGCCGCCGCTCTGGTACTCGATCACCCGTTCCTCGAAGAAGTTGCGTTCCTTCTTGAGGTCGATCATCTCGCTCATCCAGGGGAACGGGTTCTCCTCGTTCGGGAACAGTTCCTCCAGACCGATCTGCGTGGCCCGCCGATTGGCGATATAGCGAAGATAGCCCTTGAACATCGAGGCATTCAGGCCAAGCACCCCGCGCGGCATGGTGTCCTCGGCATAGCGGTACTCCAGCTCGACGGCCTTGAGGAACAGATCCTTGATCTCGGCCTTGAACTGGGGCGTCCACAGATGCGGATTCTCCAGCTTGATCGCATTGATCATGTCGATGCCGAAGTTGCAGTGCATCGACTCGTCGCGAAGGATGTACTGATACTGGTTGGACGCACCCTTCATCTTGTTCTGGCGCCCGAGCGCGAGAATCTGGGTGAAGCCAACGTAGAAGAACAGACCCTCCATCAGGCACGCGAACACGATCAGGCTCTTGAGCAGGGTCTGATCGGCCTCGGGTGTGCCGGTGCGGAAATTCGGGTCCATGATCACGTCGATGAACGGGATCAGGAACTCGTCCTTGTCGCGGATCGCCTTCACCTCGTGGTAGGCGTTGAAGATCTCGCTCTCGTCGAGGCCGAGTGACTCGACGATGTACTGGTAGGCGTGGGTATGGATCGCCTCCTCGAATGCCTGTCGAAGCAGGAACTGCCGGCATTCGGGCGCGGTGATGTGCCGGTAGGTGCCCAGCACGATGTTGTTGGCGGCCAGCGAATCCGCCGTCACGAAGAAACCGAGGTTGCGCTTGACGATACGGCGCTCGTCCTCGGTCAAGCCGTTCGGATCCTTCCAGGTGGCGATGTCCTGCGCCATGTTGACTTCCTGCGGCATCCAGTGATTGGCGCAGGTGGCGAGGTACTTCTCCCAAGCCCACTTGTACTTGAACGGGACCAGTTGGTTGACGTCGGTCTGGCCGTTGATGATGCGCTTGTCCGCGACGTTGACGCGGCGCGCGGCATCCAGGGAAGGCTCGGCCGCTCGAGCTGCCAGCCGAGCGTCTGGAGCGTTGATGCGAACCCGTGGCGCGGCCACGGCAGGCACGGCGGGTTGAAGCAGGGGCTCGGGCGCGAGGACGCGCGTGGAAACACGCGGATCCGATGACAACTCCGCCGTCCGAGGATTGAGGCTGCTCGGCGTCGGATTCGCTTTCGATTGAGGCGAGGGCTTGAAGTCTTCTTCCCAGACCAGCATGGTGAATGTCCTGCGCAAATCGGATTATCGGCCTGTTGTGCACAAACACCAAGGAGATCTTGACATTTGGCACCACGGGTGCTGATGCATGTTGCTCGCAAACGTCGACGCGGCGGGATGCATATCCCGCCGCCGGCGATACCTCAGGTCACTACTGGCACGCTTCGCACGTGGGGTCGTCGATGGCGCAGAACTTCACATCGCCGTCGGCGGCGGCCGTCGGCGTCGTCGCCGGCCCCACGGCGTTGAGCTCGCGGCTCTTGACCGTGGACATCTCGACGTGGGTCGCGCCCATCGTGCGCAGGTAGTACGTCGTCTTGAGGCCGCGCAACCACGCCAGCTTGTACGTCTCGTCCAGCTTCTTGCCGGAAGCACCGGCCATGTAGATGTTCAGCGACTGCGCCTGGTCGATCCACTTCTGCCGGCGCGCCGCCGCCTCGACCAGCCAGGTCGGCTCGATCTCGAAGGCGGTGGCGTAGAGCTGCTTGACATCGTCGGGCACGCGGTCGATCTGGCGCAGCGAGCCCTTGAAGTGCTTGAGGTCCATGACCATCACGTCGTCCCACAGGCCCACGCGCTTGAGATCGCGCACGAGGTACTCGTTGACCACGGTGAATTCGCCCGACAGGTTCGACTTGACCGACAGGTTGCCGAAGCTCGGCTCGATCGACGCATCCACCCCGATGATGTTGGAGATGGTCGCCGTCGGCGCGATGGCCACGCAGTTGGAGTTCCGCATGCCGTGCTCGCGGATGCGCTCGCGCAGCGCGTCCCAGTCGAGCGTGCTGGACCGGTCGACCTCGACGTAGCCGCCGCGCTGCTGGGCCAGCAGGTCGAGCGAGTCCTGCGGCAGGATCCCGCGGTCCCACAGCGAACCCCGGTAGCTGGAGTAACGGCCGCGCTCGGCCGCGAGCTCGGTCGACGCCCAGTACGCGTGGTAGCACACCGCCTCCATCGAGCGGTCGGCAAACTCGACGGCCGCGTCCGACGCATACGGCGTGCGCAACTCGTACAGCGCGTCCTGGAAGCCCATGATGCCCAGCCCCACCGGACGGTGGCGCAGGTTGGAGTCGCGCGCCTTGCGCACCGCGTAGTAGTTGATGTCGATGACGTTGTCGAGCATGCGCATCGCGGTCGACACCGTCTTGCGCAGCTTGGCGTGGTCGATCTCCTTGCCGTTCGGGCCGTCCTTGAGGTGGCGCACCAGGTTGACCGAGCCGAGGTTGCAAACCGCGATCTCGGTCTCGCTGGTGTTCAGCGTGATCTCGGTGCACAGGTTGCTGGAGTGCACCACGCCCACGTGCTGCTGCGGCGAGCGGACGTTGCAGGCGTCCTTGTAGGTGATCCAGGGATGCCCCGTCTCGAACAGCATCGACAGCATCTTGCGCCACAGGTCCTTGGCGGGCATGCGCTTGTAGAGCGTCAGCTCGCCACGGTCGACCGCCGCCTCGTAGGCGACGTAGGCTTTCTCGAAGTCGGCCCCGAACTTGTCGTGCAGGTCCGGGCAGGTCGACGGCGAGAACAGCGTCCAGGGCCCGTCCTCCATCACGCGCCGCATGAACAGGTCGGGGATCCAGTTGGCGGTGTTCATGTCGTGCGTGCGCCGCCGGTCGTCGCCGGTGTTCTTGCGCAACTCGAGGAACTCCTCGATGTCGAGGTGCCAGCTCTCCAGGTAGGCGCACACCGCACCCTTGCGCTTGCCGCCCTGGTTGACCGCCACCGCGGTGTCGTTGACGACCTTGAGAAAGGGCACGACGCCCTGGCTCTCGCCGTTGGTGCCCTTGATGTAGGAGCCCAGCGCGCGCACGTTGGTCCAGTCGTTGCCCAGGCCGCCGGCGAACTTGGACAGCAGCGCGTTCTCCTTGAGCGCCTCGTAGATGCCCTCGAGGTCGTCGGACACCGTGGTCAGGTAGCAGCTCGACAGCTGCGAGCGCTGCGTCCCGCTGTTGAACAGCGTGGGCGTGCTCGACATGAAGTCGAAGGTCGACAGCACCTCGTAGAACTCGATGGCGCGCGACTCGCGGTCGACCTCGTTGAGCGCCAGGCCCATCGCCACGCGCATGAAGAAGGCCTGCGGCATCTCGATGCGGCGCTTCTTGACGTGCAGGAAGTAGCGGTCGTACAGGGTCTGCAGGCCGAGGTAGTCGAACTGCAGGTCGCGCTCGGCCTTCAGCGCGGCCCCGAGGCGATCGAGGTCGAACTGGGCGAGCTTCTCGTCGAGCAGTTCGGCGGCAATGCCCTTGCGGATGTACTGCGGGAAGTACTCGCCGTAGCGCGCCTGCATCTCGGCCTGCGTGACCTCCTGGCCGAGGATCTCCTTGCGGATCGTGTGCAGCAGCAGGCGGGCCGTGACCCGGCTGTAGGCCGGGTCACGCTCGATCAGCGTGCGCGCGGCGAGGATGGCCGCCTTGTGCACCTCGTCGATGGGCACGCCGTCGTACAGGTTGCGGCGCGTCTCCGCCATGATCGGGTCCGCCTTGACATCGGCCCCCAGCCCGTCGCACGCGGACTCGACCAGGGCCTGCAGGCGGCCCATGTCGAGCGGCACCCGCACGCCGTTGTCGACGACGGTCAGCGCCGCGGCCTCGGGGCGCGCGGCGGCCGGCTGCTGCTTGGCGCGCTCACGGGCGCGATGCTCGCGGTACAGCACGTAGGCGCGCGCCACCTCGTGGTGGCCGCCGCGCATCAGCGACAGCTCCACATGGTCCTGCACGTCCTCGATGTGGAAGGTCCCGCCGCCCGGGCGCGAGCGCAGCAGCGCCCGCACCACCGACTCGGTCAGGCCGTCGACCGTCTCGCGCACGCTCGCCGAGGCCGCGCCCTGGGTGCCGTGCACCGCGAGGAAGGCCTTCATCAGGGCCACCGCGATCTTGTTCGGCTCGAACGAGACGACGGCCCCGTTGCGGCGGATGATCTGGTAGGCCTCGTAGGCCGAGGCCGCCGGCGCAGCGCTGCGGGGCCGGGCGGCGGGAATGGCGGTCGTGGGCGATGGGGTCGTCACCGTTTGCATGCGGGCTCCTCTCTGTGTCGTCGTGATTCATCCGGCCGGCGGTCGCCGCCGCCGTGTGCGGGATTCAGGCGCTGGGCATTGACCTCGGGGCGATCACAGCGGCGGCAACTGCTTTGCCGCGGCGATCCAGCGGCGCACGACGCTGCGGTGCAGCCATGGCCGGTGAGCCCCGAAGGCGCGGAGGACGGTCGATGTGACGGTCGGTGATCGGATCCATCGCCCCGGGCTCCTGCGTGTCCGAGACACTATATCTGGGGCATCACACCCCCACAAGCGCTACCGCTAGTGCGCAATGAGCCGACCGGGGTCAACACCGACATCGCTAACCCGAAGTCCGTCGGATCTGTCACGAACTGTTGCAGTCCACGCCTCGGGACCTTGCAATCCACACGCCTGCAGGACCTCCGGGCCGCGGAATCCGGGGCCGGGGTCTCGCTTTCGACCCGGTGCCACATGCTCGTGGCCAACGAGGTCGCGCAGCGGGTAGCGGCGTCGCAGGTCCCGCAGCAGTCGCAACAGCTGTGCGTATTGCGCGTCCTCGAAAGGGCGGCCCTCCAGGCCCTCGAGTTCGATCCCGATCGACACGTCGTTGCAGTTCTCGCGCCCGCGCCACGCCGACACGCCGGCGTGCCAGGCGCGCCGGTCGCACGAGACGTACTGCTGCAGCCGACCGTCGCGACGGATCACGAAATGCGCCGACACGCGCAGCGCATGCACCTCGGCGAACGACGGGTGGGCGCGCGGATCGAGCCGGTTGGTGAACAGCCGCTCGACGGCATCGCCGCCATAGACGCCCGGAGGCAGGCTGATCGAGTGCACGACGGCGAGCGTGACCTCGGCGCGCGGGGGTCGCGCGCCGTGGTTGGGCGACGCGATCCATTGCGCGCCGCGCAACCAGCCGTCGCGCCACGCGCGACGGGCCCGCCGCCCGCCCCACCCCCGGCCCGCGGAGCGGGCGATCAGGCGATCGGCCTCACTCGCCGGCGCCATCGCCGCCAACGGTGACGCCGAGCCGCGCCATGCGGTAGCGCATCTGGCGCAGCGACAGGCCCAGGCTGGCCCCGGCCGCCGTGCGGTTGAAGCGGTGCCGCTCGAGCGCGCGCACCAGCAGGTCGCGCTCCACGTCGTCCAGGTACTTGACGAGGTCGCTGGGCAAGGCGTCTGCGCCGGCACCCGGCGCCGCTGCGCCCCGCGGCAAGGTTGTGACCGTCGCGGGGACCGCGGGCGCGGCGACCTCGCCCGGCACGGCCAGGTCGTTGGGCACCCCGAGGACCGAATCGCCGTGGGTAGGAGCCAGTTCGAGATCCTGGCGGTCGAGCACGTCGCCGCCGCTCAGCGCCACGGCCCGGTGCAACAGGTTCTCGAGTTCGCGCACGTTGCCCGGGAACGACTGGCTCGCCAGATGCGCGAGCGCGCCCTCGGTCAGCCGCGGCGGCGGCGACACGCCGGCGTCGTGGGCGATGCGTTGCAACAGGCGCTCGCAGATCAGCCCGAGGTCCTCAAGCCGCTCGCGCAGCGGCGGCACGCGGATCTGGATCACGTTCAGCCGGTAGAACAGGTCCTGACGGAAGTGCCCGGCGTGCACCGCCGCCCCGAGGTCGCGGTGCGTGGCACTCACCAGCCGCACGTTGAGCGGCACCTCGGCCACCGCCCCGATCGGCCGCACCGCGCGCTCCTGCACCACGCGCAGCAACTTCGACTGCATCGGCAGGGGCAGCTCGCCGATCTCGTCGAGGAACAGCGTGCCGCCTTCGGCCGCCTGGAAGAAACCCTCGCGGTCCTCCTGGGCGCCCGTGAAGGCGCCCTTGCGATAGCCGAAGAACTCGGACTCGAGCAGGTGCTCCGGGATCGCGCCGCAGTTGACCGCCACGAAGGGCTTGTCGGCCCGCGGGCTGGCCTCGTGGATGGCTCGCGCCACCAGTTCCTTGCCCGTGCCCGACTCGCCGCTGACCAGCACCGGCGCCATGCTGCGGGCCACCTTCTGCACGAGGTCGCGGACCTGCTGCATCGCCACGGATCGGCCGGCCATGCGCCCCAGCGCGGCACTGCCGCGTGCCTCTCCGGACACGGCGGCGCGCGGCGACGCCGGCGCGGACGCGCCGGACCCGCCACCCGAGCGCCCGACCGCCGCGGCCACCACCGAACGGAACACCTTCAGGTCGACCGGCTTGGTGAGATAGTCGTAGGCGCCGGCCTTCAACGCCTCGACCGCGTTCTCGGCCGAACCGTAGGCGGTGATCACGATCGCGCGCTCGCGGCGACCCTCCGCCTCGAGCCGGCGCAACAGGTCGAGCCCGGTGCCGTCGGGCAGGCGCATGTCGGTGATGACGGCGTGGTACGTCCGCTCGCGCAGCTGGGCGGCCGCGTCCTCGACCGACTCGGCGGTGTCGACCTCGTAGCCCTCTCTCAGCAGGGTGAGTTCGTACAGCGTGCGCAGGTCGGGCTCGTCGTCGACGACCAGCAGGCTGTGGCGCGGGGGCACGGTCATGAACCGAGTTGGAGACGGACTTCCTGCACCGGGAGTTCTGCACGGCGCATGAGCACCTGGAACTCGTTTCGCGTGCCGGTCGCATCGGGCCGCGCGCGGTAGTCGATGCGCGCGCCGTAGCGTCCGCACAGCTCGCGGCAAATATACAGGCCGAGGCCGGTGCCGCGGCTGCGCGTCGAGAAGAAGGGCTCGAAGAGGAATCGCTCGACGTCCGGCCCGATCAGCTCGCCGTCGTTGCTGACCGACAGCGCGACGTCGCGTTCGCCCTTCGGAAAGAGGCGCACCTGGACCCCTCCCGGCCTGCGGGTGGAGTGACGCAAGGCGTTGTCCAGCAGGTTGACCAGTACGCGTCGCAGGTGATCAGGGTCGAACCGCACGCCCATCGGCGCCGACGGCAGGTCCACCTGCACCACCAGCAGCTCGGCGGGCGTCAGGCGGGCCGTGCGCAGCCACTCGCCGCAGGCCGACTCGACCACGGCGGTCGCGTCGATCGCCCCGGCCTCGGTTCGGTCCGACGGGGCGGCCTCGAGCACGTCGTCGACGATGCGGCGAAGCCGCTCGGCGTTGTCCGCGACCATGCCGAGCAGGCGCCGCTGCGCCGGGTCGGACGCCTCCTCCAGCAACAACGCGCCGGCCTGCGTGATCGCGGCCAGGGGGTTGCGGATCTCGTGCGCGATGCCGGCCGAGACCCGGCCCATGGCGGCCAGCTTCTCGGTGCGGGTGCGCGCCTGCACGGCCCGCACGTCCTCGAGGAAAAGCACGCACAGGTCCTCGCCCCCGCGGCCCTCGGGCCTGCGCGTGAAGCGCACACGCACCCGCAGCGTGCGCGTCAGGCCCGGCTCGAACACGACCGGCAAGTCGCGGCCGTTCTCCGGCCAGTCGCCACCGGCGTGGGCCTCGTCGATCGCAGCGACCAGCGCTTCCCAGGCCGCCACGCCGCGCAACTGGAACGGCGGCTCCCGCCCCTGCCCCACCGGCACCAGCAGCGCGCCGGCGGCGGGGTTGGCACGGCGCACCCAGCCGGCGCGGTCGACGACCAGCACGCCATCCTGCATCTCGTCGATCACGAGCCGGTTCAGCTGCGTCTCCTGCCGCGCGCGCTCCAGGCTGCCGCGCGCGGTGCGTTCTTCCCGCTCGAGCCGCGTGGCCAGCTCGCCCGCGATCAGGCTGACCACGAAGAGACCGCTGCCGAGCAACCCGGCCTGCAGCATCAACGCCGACAGGTCGCCACCGGACGTGCCCGACACCCAGGCCGAGCCCAGCAACACCAGGGTTGCCGCCGCCGCGATCGCCAGCGCCCGCCGCCCGGGCACCAGCACCCCCGCCATCAGGACCGGTTGCACCAGCAGCGCGGCATAGTTCAGGCCGGTCGACGGCGCGAGCAGGTGCAGGCCCGAAAAGCACAGCAGGTCCACGCCGACGGTGGACAGCCAGTCGCGCCGCCGCAGCCCGCCCGGCCGGTCGACGGTGGCCGCGCGCGCGTCGAAGCGCAGGCCCGTGACCACCGCCAGCGCGAGGTAAGCCAGGCTCAACCCGACCAGCGTGCCATCGGGCCAGCTGCCCATCGCGCCGATGCCCACGTGCGTGATCGCGATCGCCGCGCCGAGCACGATGCGAGCCCGCAGGAACGCCCGGAAGATGCGCTGCCGGGTGTGCTGCCCCGGAACCGACAGCCGCATCATCTGACGCGACAGGTAGCGCGAGTCCGACTCGCGCCCGGGCGCCGCTGCCCAGGCGGTGTCCAGCTGCGACTCGGCCTCGCCCGGGGGATCGTCCACACCCTCGCCGGCCAGCGTGGTCGGCCCGCTGGCCGGCAGCGGCTTGAACCACGCGGCGGGCTCGCCGCGGGCGGGCTCAGCGGTGGTCGTCGCGGCGCTCATGCGCGAGGCGGTGCTCGGCGCTGCAGTACGCCTCGCCGCCGGCGTCCTTGACGGCCTCCGACGCCGGCAGGTGCACCCCGCAGTGCCGACAGCGCAGCATCGGCTCCCCGCCGGCGTCGCGCGCGGCCCCGGGCGTCGCAGGGCGGTCCTCGCCCGACCGCCGGCGCGGACGCCCGAGCCACCACAGTGCGAGGAGCACGACCGCGGCCAGCAGCAGGTACTTCAGCATGCGCGTCCCCGCGGTCGCCCTCAGCCGGCCGCCCTGGTGAGCAGCACCTCGATCACGAAGCGCGAGCCCACGTATGCCAGCAGCAGCAGGGCGGCGCCGGCGTAAAGCCAGCGCGTGGCCTGCCGCCCACGCCAGCCGAAGGCATGGCGACCTGCGAGCAGCGCCGCGAACACCAGCCAGCCCAGCAACGAGAACACGGTCTTGTGATCCCAGCGCCAGGGACTCGCCACCCAGGCGCCGAGCAACAGGGCCAGGGTCAGTGCCGCGAACCCGGCGCCGACGAACCAGAAGGTCAGGCGCTCGAGCCGCAGCAGCGGCAGGCCCATCGGCGTGGCCGGGGCCGGCACCGCCTTGCTGCGCAAGCGCTGCTCCGCCGCGTTCAGCAGCACCGCGTGCAGCACGGCGGCCCCGAACAGGCCGTAGGAGGCGATGCCCAACATCCAGTGCAGCGGCGCCCAGCGCTCGCCGGCGTGCGGCACCAGCTCGCCCGGGAAGAAGACCGCCAGCCCGACCGCGACGACCCCGAACAGCGCCAGGGTGCGCCGCACGCGGTCCAGCGGCACGAAGCGGCTCTCGACCGCATAGACGGCCAGCACCAGCCACACCGTGGCCGACAGCGCCGGCGCGAAGCCGAACCGGGCGCCGGGCTGCGGCATGCCGAGCCCCGTCACGTCGACGACGATCGCCAGCCCGTGGGCGATCCAGCCGACGATCAGCGCCGTACGCAACCACGGCGCAGCCTGCTCGCGGACGAACGACGCGGCCAGGTACGACAGCAGCGCGGCCGCGCTCGGCACGACGAGGGTGAGGGGCATGGACGACATCGGATCTCCGGCCGGCCGCGGCGGCCGGGGGCCTCCGCGCTGGCGCTCGCGGGCACGACGACGATAATCGCCGCCCTTCAGTTTACTTTTGGTGGGGCGGAGCTTCCCGATGCCCGCGCCGCCCGAGGCCCAGGAGCCTTCGCAGCCATGGCATCCCTGCTCGCCGAGCGGCTCGGCCGACTCGTCAAGACGATGCGCGGCCAGGCCCGCATCACCGAGGCCAACGTGCAGGACATGCTGCGCGAGATCCGTGTCGCGCTGCTCGAGGCCGACGTGGCGCTGCCGGTGGTGCGCGACTTCATCGCGCGCGTCAAGGACAAGGCGCTCGGCGCCGAGGTCGTGGGCTCGCTCACCCCGGGCCAGGCGCTGGTCGGCGTGGTGCACAAGGAGCTTGCCGCCACCATGGGCGCCGGCCCCGGCCAGCCGGCCAGCGAGATCAACCTGGCCACGCAGCCGCCCGCGGTCATCCTGATGGCCGGCCTGCAGGGCTCGGGCAAGACCACCACCACCGCCAAGCTGGCGCGACACCTCACCGAGCGGCGCAAGAAGAAAGTGCTCACCGTCTCGGCCGACGTCTACCGCCCGGCGGCGATCGAGCAGCTCAAGCTGGTGACGAAACAGGCCGGCGCCGAGTGGTTCGCCAGCACGCCCGACCAGGCGCCCGCGGCGATCGCGGCGGCCGCGCTCGACCACGCGAAACGGCACTACTTCGACGTGCTGATCGTCGACACCGCCGGCCGCCTGGCGATCGACGAGGCGCTGATGCGCGAGATCGCCGCGCTGCACGCCCAGCTCAAGCCCGTCGAGACCCTGTTCGTGGTCGACGCGATGCAGGGTCAGGACGCGATCAACACCGCCCGCGCCTTCAAGGAGGCGCTCCCGCTGACCGGCATCGTGCTGACGAAGCTCGACGGCGACTCGCGCGGCGGCGCGGCGCTGTCGGTGCGGCAGGTCACCGGCGCGCCGATCAAGTTCGCCGGCACCAGCGAGAAGATCGACGGCCTCGAGGTGTTCGACGCCGAGCGCCATGCCGGACGCGTGCTCGGCATGGGCGACATCGTCGCGCTCGTCGAGGAGGTGCAAAAGGGCGTCGACCTGGAGGCGGCGCAGAAGCTCGCGCAGAAGGTCAAGGCGGGCGACGGGTTCGACCTCGACGACTTCCTCGCGCAGTTGCGACAGATGAAGAACATGGGCGGGCTGTCGGGGCTGATGGACAAGCTGCCGAGCCAGCTCACCGCCAAGGCCGCGAACGCCGACATGGACAAGGCCGAGCGCGACGTGCGCCGCATGGAGGGCATCATCTGCTCGATGACGCCGCAGGAGCGGCGCAAGCCCGAGATCATCAAGGCCACCCGCAAGCGGCGCATCGCCACGGGTGCCGGCGTGCACGTGCAGGAGGTCAACCGCCTGCTCAACCAGTTCGAGCAGATGCGCGACATGATGAAGAAGATGAAGGGCGGCGGCATGATGAAGATGCTCAAGCGCATGGGCGGCCTGAAGGGTCTCGGCGGCCCCGGGGGCGGGTTCGGTGGGTTCGGCGGCATGGGCGGCCCGCGCTGAGGCTGGCCCGCCCAGCACCGGAAGGCGCAACGCGATGGAGACGATCGACCCGGTCTGGCTGGCAGCGATCGCAGCAGTCGTCCTGATCGGCCTGGGTCTATGGGGCTGGCAGCGCTCACGCGCGGCGGCGCGCGTGCCCGAGGCGCCCGAGCGACGCCCGCTGGACACGCTGGTCGCCTGGCAGCCGCAGGCCACCCGGGTCCTCACCTCGGGCGAGCGGCAGGCGTATCGCGTGCTGTGCCGTGCCTACCCCGGTCACGTGATCCTGGCCCAGGT
>JALOSQ010000240.1 GCA_025458335.1 Ideonella sp. | reverse complement strand
GGCGGGCTCGACCACGGCGGCGTCCCTGACCCTGCGCCTGATCGGCAGCCACACCTTGCCGACGGGCGCCCGCTTCGACGGCTTCGCGCTGGGCGGACTCTCGGGCCTCGATCGCCTGCCGGACGGCCGCTTCGTCGCGATCAGCGACGCCCGTGGCGGCGCCGACAGTCCGCCGCGCTTCTACTCGCTGGCGCTGGACTACGACCAGTTCGGCTTCCACGGCGTGCGCGTGCTCGGCCAGACGCTGCTGCGCCAGGCCGACGGCCAGGTGTTCCCGCCGGAGCCGGCGGCCGACCCGGAGGAGATCCGCCTGCTGCCCGATGGCCGCCTGCTGTGGGCCAGCGAGGGCATCGCGAGCGACGATCCGGCGCGCCGTCGACAGCCGCTGCTGCGCGTGATGGAGCCCGACGGCCGACCGGTGATGGACTTCCGCCTGCCCCCGCAGTTCACGCTGGCCGACGGCCGCACGGCCGGCGGCCGCGACAACAAGCTGCTCGAGGCGGCGGCCGTGACGCCGGCCGGCAGCGTCGTCGCCGCCAACGAGGATGCCCTGGTGCCGGACGGCCCGGTCTCCACCGCGAACGTGGCGACCTGGCTGCGCCTGGTCCGCTTCGACGGCCGCACGGGCGAGCCCGGTGCCCAGTACGCCTACCCGCTGCCGGCCGTGCGCCTGCCGGTGCCCGCCGGCGCGATGGCCGTCAACGGCCTGGTGGCGCTGCTGGCCATCGACGAGAACCGCTTCATCGGCATGGAGCGCGCCTGGGTCGAGGGTGTCGGGAACATGGTGCAGCTGGTCGAGCTGACCATCCGGCCCGAGACCACCGACGTGCGGTCACTGCCGGCGCTGGCCGACGCCCGCTTCACCCCGGTGGAGCGCCGGCTGCTGCTGGAGATGCCGCCGCGCTGGCAGGGCCTGGCGATCGACAACCTCGAGGGCTTGAGCTGGGGCCACCGGCTGGCCAACGGCCGGCCGACGCTGGTGCTGGTGTCCGACGACAACTTCAACCCCCGGCAGGTGACGCAGTTCCTCGTGCTCGAAGTCGAGGGCCTGGACGGCCCGGCCATGGCCGACGGCCGCTCGCCGCCGCCGGTGCGTTTCGCGACCTTCAACGCCTCGCTGAACCGCGACGCCCTCGGCGAGCTGCTGGGCGACCTGTCGGAGCCCCAGGGGGCGGCTGGGGCGCCGGCCGACGCCGTGAAGGAGCGCCGGATCGAGCAGATCCGGCGCGTCGCCGAGGTCCTGCAGCGCATCCAGGCCGACGTGCTGCTGGTCAACGAGTTCGACCTCGACCTCGACGGCCGTCCGGGCGCGAGCAGCGAGCCCTTGCCGGCGGGCCACGCCAGCCGGGCTGCGGCGCTGTTCCACGACCGCTTCCTCGCCCAGGCGCAGGGCGATCCGCGTCGCGGCATCGCCACTGCCCTGCAGTACCCGCACCGCCACACGCCCAACACCAACACCGGCGTGCCCTCGGGCGTGGACCTCGACCGCAACGGCCAGATCGTCGCGACCCCCGGGGCGGCGGGCTACGGCAACGATGCGCTGGGCTTCGGCCAGTTCGCCGGGCAGTTCGGCATGACGATCTACTCGCGCCACCCGATCGTGTCGGTGCGCACGTTCCAGAACTTCCGCTGGATCGACCTGCCGGGCAACCTGCTGCAGCACGACCCCAGCCCGGCGGACACCAACCTCGCGAACTGGTTCGATCCCGGCGCGCGCCAGGCGCTGCGCCTGTCGTCGAAGAACCACGTCGACCTCGCGCTGTGCATCCAGGGCCAGGTGGTGCACTTCCTGGTCTCGCACCCCACGCCGCCGGCCTTCGACGGCCCGGAGGACCGCAACGGCAAGCGCAACCACGACGAGCTCCGGCTCTGGGCGGACTACCTCGACAACGCCGCCCACCTCGTCGACGACCGGGGCGTGCGCGGGGGCCTGCCGCCGGGGGCGCGCTTCGTCATCGCCGGCGACCTGAACGCGGACCCGTTCGACGGCAACAGCTTCAGCCGCGTGGTCGGTGGCCAGCCGGTGCCGGCCATCCGCCAGATCCTGGACCACCCGCGCGTGAACGGCCGCGTGGTGCCGGTGGCGCCGGGGGGCGTGGACGCCCGCGACCACCCCGCGAACAACGGCGACGCCAACCTGCGCCATCGCGGCGATCCGTCGCACGACACCGCCGACTTCGGCGACAACACGCCCGGCAACCTGCGCGTGGACTACGTGCTGCCCTCGCGCAACCTCGACGTGCTGGGCGCGGGGGTGTTCTGGCCGGCCGACAACGACCGCCTCGCGCCCAACACCAGCGGCCATGTCTTCGACCTCGTCGGCACCTTCCGCGACCCGGGCCTGTACGCCAACTTCCCGACCTCCGACCACAAGGCCGTGTGGATCGACCTGCGGCTGCCGCCGGTCAGCCGCGGGGACGGGCAGGCCTGCCGTCGCTGACCAACGGGCCGACGGCACGGCGCCGCCGGCGGCGGCGCTGCGGCAGCGCGAGGTCGGTCTCGCGCTGCGCCGGCCCGTGCGGCTCGGAGCCGAAGCGCCCGAAATCGCGCTTGGGAAAGCGCGCGCCGGAAACCCGAAGACCCATGCGCCATCGCCGTCAGCACCGGCCCCGCGGGGTCTGCGCTGCGTCAAGGGCGGGCCGGGCGCAGTCAGGGCCGCCTGGGCCCCGTGCGCTCGATCACGTCAGGGGGGATCGGTCTCACCCGGCCTGCGCCGGCTTGATCCCACCCACCGTCTGCGAAAGCAGCAGGTGATGGTCGGCCTCCAGGCCCATCGCGCGGGCCAGCGCGTCGCGATCGAACCAGGCGCGGATCACCGTGGCCAGGCCTTGCGAAGCGCAGTACAGATAGACGTTCTGGGCCATCGCGCCGGCGCTTGCGAAGGCGTAGGCCTGCCGCTGAGCTGCCGGAACGAGCTTCATGCGCGCGTGGTCGGCAACGAAGACGAGATCCAGCGGTGCCGTGTCCACGAAGTCCTGGTGGCCGGTGACGCGGCGCACGTCGCTGGCCACCACCAGCCGCAAGGCGTGCGGTTTGGGTTCGTAGAGGAACAGACCCTGCGGCATGGCCACGTACAGCAGCACCTCCTGCGCGTTCATCGCGCTGGGCGCCGTACGGCCGTCGACATCGTGCCGGTTGATGCCGGCGGCGGCCCACAGCAGGTCCGACAGCACTTGCTCGGCCAGTGGTTCGGGCGCGAACTCGCGCAGCGACTGCCGGCGGGCCAGGGCCGACATCAGCGGCATGCCACCGCTGACCGAAGGCGGCAGCAAGGCGCGCACTGCCACGCTGTCGCCGACCGCCGGCAGCGGCTTGAGTTGCCCCATCAGCCCGAGCGCCAGCTTGGTCAGTGTGTTCATGGGTCAGGCCCCTTTGCGCCAACGTCTCAGCCGGCTCCGGCGAGCCGCCGGCGCAGCGATCGTGCGTCATGTTGCCGACCGCGAGCGAAGTCGACCATTCGGTCTTTCACTTCCCCGGCTCGCCCTCGGTTCGTTGTCTCACCACGGCACGTCGCCGGGCATGTCGATGCCCCGCTGCGAGTCTCGGAGCGGTCGCAGAGGCCGTTGCACCGCCGCGACGGCGCGCGCACGTGCCTCGGCGACGCCGTCCGGGTCTGCGTCAGCAGCGCATCAGCGCGCGCAGCTTCGCCGCGCCCAGGTGCTCGTCGACGAGGTCGGCGAGGCCTTCGAAGCTGTCGTCCAGCGTGCGGGCGCCCTGGCCCAGCAAGGCGCGCAGCGCCGCGGCGTCTTCGAAGAGGCCGTGGGTGGCGATGCCCAGCACGTTGCCGGCCGGGCCGCCGCACCAGCCCACGGCGGCGCCATCGGCATCGAACAGCACGGCTTGCGCGCCGGCGCCCGTGGCCATGGTGCGGCCGCAGCGGATCTCGTAGGCCGGCCAGCGCAGCCCGCCCAGCGCCTGCCAGGGGCCGCCCAGGCTCGCGGCCGCACCGCGCGCAAAGACCACGCCCTCGGCGCGCAGGCGCTTGGGCGCCGCGTAGTGCGTGGCCAGCGGCAGCAGGCCCAGGCCGGGCTGCGGGCCGTG
>JALOSQ010000239.1 GCA_025458335.1 Ideonella sp. | reverse complement strand
GCGCGCGACATGGGCATGGACCCGGCGCAGATCCGGCGCCAGAACTTCGTCACCGAGTTCCCGTACGCGACGCCCGTCGGCCTGACCTACGACATCGGCGACTACGCCGCCCACCTCGACAAGGCGATGAAGCTCGCCGACGTGGCCGGCTTCCCGGCGCGCAAGGCGGCTTCCAAGGCCAAGGGCCTGCTGCGCGGCCTGGGCTACAGCTGCTACATCGAGGCTTGCGGGCTGGCGCCATCGAACATCGCCGGCGCCCTGGGCGCGCGCGCCGGCCTGTTCGAGGCCGGCGAGGTGCGCGTCCACCCGACCGGCACCGTGACCGTGTTCACCGGCTCGCACAGCCATGGCCAGGGCCACGAGACGACCTTCGCGCAGGTGGTGGCCGGCAAGCTCGGCATCCCCGTCGAGAACGTCGAGATCGTGCACGGCGACACCGGGCGCATCCCGTTCGGCATGGGCACCTACGGCAGCCGCTCGCTGTCCGTGGGCGGCACCGCGATCGTCAAGGCGGTCGACAAGATCATCGCCAAGGGCAAGAAGATCGCGGCGCACCTGCTCGAAGCGGCCGATACCGACATCGAGTTCGAGAACGGCGAGTTCAAGGTGGCGGGCACCGACAAGAAGGTGCCGTTCGGCAGCGTGGCGCTCACCGCCTACGTGCCGCACAACTACCCGCTCGACAAGCTGGAGCCGGGCCTGAACGAGAACGCGTTCTACGACCCGACCAACTTCACCTACCCGTCGGGCAGCTACGTTTGCGAGGTCGAGGTCGACCCCGAGACCGGTCGCACGAAGGTCGACAAGTTCGTGGCCGTCGACGACTTCGGCAACATCGTCAACCCGATGATCGTCGAGGGGCAGGTCCACGGCGGCCTGTGCCAGGGCCTCGGGCAGGCGATGCTCGAGGGCGCCGTCTACGACACCGACAGCGGGCAGCTCAAGACCGGCTCGTACATGGACTACGCGATGCCGCGCGCCGACGACATGCCGAGCTTCGTCGTGGACCACACCGTCACGCCATGCACCCACAACCCGCTGGGCGTCAAGGGCTGCGGCGAGGCGGGTGCGATCGGATCGCCGGCGGCCTTCATCAACGCGCTGACCGATGCGCTCGGCGTGCGCGACATCCCGATGCCGGCGACGCCCGAGCGCGTCTGGCGCGCGGCCCGCGGCACGGCCTGACGCCCGGACGAACCCCAGAATCGAGGAGCACTCCATGTACAGCTTCGACTACCAGCGCCCCGGCGACCGCGCCGCGGCGGTCGCCGCGATCCAGGGCGACGCCCGTTTCCTGGCCGGCGGCCAGAGTCTCGTTCAGGCCTTGAAACTGCGGCTCTCGTCGACCGAGCGACTGGTCGACCTCGGCGGCATCCCGGACCTCAAGGGGATCCGGGTCGACGGCGGCAATGTCGTCATCGGTGCGATGACGACCCACGCGGCCGTCGCGCTCTCCCCCGACGTGCAGAAGGCCATCCCGGCGCTGGCCGAACTCGCCGGCGGCATCGGCGACCAGATGGTGCGCAACATGGGCACGATCGGCGGCTCGATTGCCAACGCCGACCCGGCGGCCTGCTACCCGGCCGGGGTGCTCGGCCTCGGCGCGACCGTGCACACCAACAAGCGCACGATCGCGGCGGACGCCTTCTTCACCGGCCTGTACACCACGGCGCTCGCGGATGGCGAGCTCATCACCGCGGTGAGCTTCCCGGCGCCGCAGAAGGCGGCCTACATCAAGTACAAGCAGCCGGCGTCGCGGTTCGCGCTGGTCGGCGTGTTCGTCAGCCAGGGCGCCGGTGGCGTGCGGGTGGCGGTGACCGGCGCCAAGAGCGCCGTGTTCCGTGCCACCGAGATCGAGCAGGCGCTCGCGCGCAGCTTCACCCCCGAGGCCGCGAAGGCCGTGTCGCTGTCGCCAGCGGGCATGAACGCCGACCTTCACGCGACGGCCGAGTACCGCGCGGCGATGGTCAGCGTCATGGCGGCTCGCGCCGTGGCGGCGGCCAACGCGCGCTGATGCCGCGCGCGGGACGCCGCCGGCCAGTGCGGAACGCGCGGGCATGAGCGCCGCGCTGCCGGCGTCGGTCGACGCCGTCGTGGAGTTGCTGGCCGCACAGCAGTACGTGTGCGACCGGCGCCTTGCCACGACGCTGTTCCTGGCGCTTCGGCTCGGCCGTCCACTCTTCCTGGAGGGCGAGCCGGGCGTCGGCAAGACGGAGCTGGCCAAGGCGCTGGCCGCCGCGCTCGACACGGCGCTCGTGCGGGTGCAGTGCTACGAGGGCCTGGACGTCGCGCAGGCCGCCTACGAGTGGAACGTCGCGCGACAGATGCTCGAGATCCGCCTGGCCGAGGCGCAGGGCCACGTGCGCGGGGCCGACGCGGTCGACCACGATGCCATGGTGGCGAGCCTGTACTCGCGCGCCATGCTGATCGAGCGGCCGCTCCTGCAGGCGCTCACGCAGCCGCGCTCCCCCGTGCTGCTGATCGACGAGCTCGACCGCGCCGACGAACCCTTCGACGCCTTCCTCCTCGAGGTGCTGGCCGAGAACCAGATCACCATCCCCGAGCTCGGCACGATCCGCGCCGCGGCGCCACCGGTGGTGCTCATCACCAGCAACCGCACGCGCGAGATCCACGACGCGCTCAAGCGTCGCTGCCTGTACCACTGGGTCGACTATCCCGACGTGGACCGCGAGCTCGGCATCGTCCGGCTCAAGGCGCCGGGCGCCAGCGAGCGCCTGTCGCGCCAGGTGGTCGAGTTCGTGCAGCGCATGCGCACGCTCGACCTGTTCAAGTCGCCGGGCGTGGCCGAGACGATCGACTGGACCAACGCGCTCGTGGCGCTCAACGCGATCCGGCTCGATCCGGCCACCGTGCAGGACACGCTGGGCGTGCTGCTCAAGTACCAGGACGACATCGTGCGCATGCAGTCGGGCGACACGGCCAAGCTGCTCGACGACCTGCGGGCGCGCGCCCTGCTGGACTGAGCGCGGCGCGCGACGTTCCCGGCGATCCGGGGCTGGCCCATGCTCGCCGACAACATCGTCCACTTCTCGAGGGTGCTGCGCACCGCCGGCTTGTCGGTGGGGCCGGACCGCGTGCTGGCGGCGATCGCGGCGGTCGAGGCCGTGGGCCTGGACCGCCGCGACGACGTGCATGCGGCGCTGTCGGCGGTCATGCTGGACCGGCACGACCAGCAGGCGATGTTCGACCAGGTGTTCGAGGCCTTCTGGCGCGACCCGAAGCTGCTCGAGCGGCTGATGTACCTGCTGCTGCCGAAGGTGCAGGGCCGTGGCGAGGCGCCGAAACCCCGCTCCAACCGACTGGCCGAGGCGCTGGCGGCCCCGCCGGCGTCCACGCCGCCGCCCCCGCCGCCGGCGGCCGAGCCGCTGCAGGAGCATCGCTTCGACGCGGCGCTGACCTTCTCGGACCGCGAGCGTCTGCAGCGCGCCGATTTCGAGACGATGACCGCCGAGGAATTCGCCTGGGCCCGCCGCATCGCCGAGACGTTGCCGCCGCCGGTGGACCCGGTGCGGCGCCGCCGGCACGAGCCGGCCCGGCGCGGTCGGCCCGACCTTCGGGCGACGCTGCAGCGCATGGTCCGGCAACCGCACACGCTCACGCCGGCGCTGACGCAGCCGCGGCAGGAGTGGCCGCGCATCGTCGTGCTGCTCGACATCTCCGGCTCGATGGACCGGTACTCGCGCCTGTTCCTGCACTACGTCCATGGTCTGGCGCGACGGCATCACCGCGTGCACGTGCTCACCTTCGGCACGCGGCTGACCAACATCTCGCGCTGCCTGCGCTGGCGCGATCCCGACGTTGCCCTCGCGATGGCCGACCAGCAGGTGCAGGACTGGCGCGGCGGCACCCGCATCGCGTCGGCGCTCGACGAGTTCAACCGCCGCTGGGCGCGCCGCCTGCTCGGCGCCAACGCCGCGGTGCTGCTCGTGACCTCGTGACCGACGGCCTCGACCGGGACGAGCACGGTGACCTGTCGCACGCGGCGCGCCAGTTGCGGCGCCTGGCGCACCGCATCGTCTGGCTCAACCCGTTGCTGCGCTACGCCGGCTTCGAGCCCAAGGCCGCCGGCGTCCGGGCGTTGCTGCCCTGCGTCGACCGGTTCGTGCCGGTGCACAACCTGGCCAGCCTGGCCGATCTGTCGGCTGCGCTGCGCCGCCCGTCGCTCGCCTGAACGCCGGGCGCTGTCGGGTACCTGGCCCTACGACCGACGTCCCGGCTGGCGCCACGACCGTCGCCGAGCGAG
>JALOSQ010000238.1 GCA_025458335.1 Ideonella sp. | reverse complement strand
GTCCAGCGGGTGCCGGCCCGCGGCCAGCTTGGTGCGGGCCTCGTCGTCCCAGTGCGCCTTGAGCTTGGCGTAGCCGCGCGTGAAATCCGCCGCCAGCGGGGAGTCGACCACCACCACCAGGTCCTTCCACGGCACCGCCGCGCCGCGGTCGCGCGCGGCCACCCGGTCGCGGTGGCGGAAGATGATCTCCTCGAGTTCGTAGAGCAGCTCCTGCGTGCGGCCGATGCTGAAGGCCGGGATCAGCACCGTGCCGCCATTGCCGAAGGCGTGCTCCACCATCGCCTGCAGCCGCTCGCGGCGCGTCTTGCGGCTCTCGTGCACCCGGTCGCCGTAGGTGCTCTCGATCACCACGATGTCGGCCCGCTCCGGCGCCTGCGGCGCGGGGAGCAGCGGCGTGTAGGGCGCGCCCAGGTCGCCCGAGAAGACGACGCGCGGCGGCAGGCCCGGGTCCGGGGCTGCGATCACGGCGGCCGCGCCGGCCCCCGGCGCACCGGCGGCGGCCGCGCGGCGCCTTGCCGTGCCCGGCGGCTTCGCCCCGCCCGCCGGCACCAGCTCCAGCTCCGCATACGCCGAGCCCAGGATGTGCCCCGCATGCTGAAAACGCAGCTTCAGCCCTGGCGCGCCGCCCAACGGCGGCATCAGTGGCCACCACGCCTTGTACGGCACGGCCACGATCTGCCGCGCGAGCTGCTTGAGCACCCGCTCGATCAACGCCCGGTCGCGCGTGAAGCCGATCTCGAGTGCGTCCTCCAGCACCATCGGCAGCAGCTCGGCCGAGGCCGGCGTGCACACGATCGGCCCGGTGAACCCGGCCGCCAGCAGGTACGGGATGCGCCCCACGTGGTCGATGTGCACGTGCGTCACCACCAGCGCCTGCACGCCTTCCAGCGAGAACTCGATCTCGAGGGTGCGCGGCCCCGCGCCGCCCTCGCCCGAGGTCTCGGCGCCCTGGAACAGGCCGCAGTCCACCAGCACCGAGCGGCCCGGGCCGCCGGGGTTGTTCGGGTCCACCAGCGTCAGCCGGTGGCATGAGCCGGTGACTCCGCGCACCGCGCCGTGGTGGGTGATGGCCAGGCCGAGGGCGGTTTCGAGCGTGGTGGGGGCGGTGGGGGCGGCAGGGGGCATGCGGTTCATGTCGGCCGATATCGGACGATCGCGCGGCACCTTCAGGCCGGCGGGGCGGTCGGGCGGAGCGCCACCGCCGTCCTCAGCGCGGATGGTCGGCCAGGTGAGCCCTCACCCAAGCCGCCAGCGCGTCGTCTGGCATCTCGCCCGAGGCCACGCTCAGGACGGTCAGCACGCACTCGGCGGCCGATGCGGTGAACTGGTGAGTGCCGACTCGAACAGCCCCTCGTCGCGCGTGCCGGGCGGCCGCCTTGTATCAGAAGGTCGTCCAGTCGTCTGCATCGGCCGTGGCGAGCGCGGGGGACGGCGCGGCCGCGGGCGCCGCGGGGGCGGCTGGCGCCTTGTGCGCGGCCGTGGCGCGCGGGGCCGCCGCCGAGGCCGTTGCCGTGGCTATCGTTGGCGCCGGGGTCGGCGTGGTCGCGCCGCCCGTCGCGACCGGTGTGCGTGACGGGGCCGGGCGTGCCGGTGGCACGGCGGCGGCCGTGCGGGCAACCCGCAGCGGCTCCGCGAGCGGCCGCTCGCCGACCGCGCTGATCCCCCCGCCCGCGCCGAGCTTGAACACCGCCACGGCCTGCACCAGCTGCTCGGCCTGGGCCTTCAGGCTCTCGGCCGCCGCCGCGCTTTCTTCGACCAGCGCCGCGTTCTGCTGCGTGACCTGGTCCATCTGCGTCACGGCCTGTCCGACCTGGTTCACGCCGTTGCTCTGCTCGGTCGAGGCCGCGGAGATCTCGCCGACGATGTCGCTGACGCGGCGGATCGAGCCGACGATCTCGTCCATCGTCTTGCCGGCGCGCGTGACCTGGGCAGTGCCCGCCTCGACCTGCTCCACGTTGCGGCCGATGAGCGACTTGATCTCCTTGGCCGCCTCGGCGCTGCGCTGCGCCAGGCTGCGCACCTCGCCTGCCACCACCGCAAAGCCGCGGCCTTGCTCGCCCGCCCGCGCGGCCTCGACCGCGGCGTTCAGCGCCAGGATGTTGGTCTGGAAGGCGATGCCGTCGATCACGCCGATGATGTCGCCGATCTTGCGGCTGCTGTCCTGGATGCCCTGCATCGTGGCGACCACCTCGCCCACGACCTCGCCGCCCTGGCCGGCCACGCTGGCCGCGCCCTGGGCGAGCTGGTTGGCCTGGCGGGCGTTGTCGGCGTTGTGGCGCACCGTGCTGCCCAGCTGCTCCATCGTCGCGGCTGTCTGCTGCAGGGCGCTGGCCTGCTCCTCGGTGCGCTGGCTCAGGTCGGCATTGCCCTGGGCGATCTGCGCGCTCGCGGTGGCCACGCTCTCGGCGTTCTGGCGCACGGTCGACACGGTGCGGACCAGTGAGTCGCGCAGTTGGGCAACGGCCTTTTGCAGGCGGCCCAGTTCGTCGCGCCGGTCATCCTCGACCGTCACCGTCAGGTCACCCGCGGCCAGTGTCTCGAGCCGGCCGATCAGGTCATGCACCGGCCGCGTCAGGCTGCGCGTGACCCACACCGCCGCCCCGACGGCCACCGCCAGGCCCAGCGCCGCTGCGGCCAGCACGATCGCAAGCGTCTGCTTGACGGCCGCTTCGCTCGCCCGGCCGTCCTCGGTCATCAGGTCTTCCTGGAACTTCACCAGCTTCTTCAGCGAGTCCTCGTAGGCCTGGTGTGCCGGCCGCACCTCGCGCATCATGAGGTCGCGCTTCAGGGCCGTGTCGTCGGCTTTCGTCGCTGCGAGGAACCGGTCCAGCACCGCGATGTAGGCCCGCCGCTCCTCCAGCGCCTCGGCCAGCAGGGCTCGCGCCGCCGGCAGTTCGATGTCCTTGTCGAGCTGTTGGAACAGACCCTCGGTCTTGCTGCGCGACGCCGCGATCTCGTCGAGCGGTTTGCGCTGCTCCTCCGCCTTGTCGAGCAAGGCCACCTGCCCCGCCAGCTTGGCCTGATGGCCAACCTCGAGAGTGAGTGCCTCGAGCTTCAGCACCTTGGGGAGTCGGTCCTCGACGATCAGGTTGACCTGCTGGTCGACCTTGAAGAGGCCGATGGCAGCGGTCATGGAAAGGGCGATGAGCAAAACGGCCATCAGGCCGAAGCCAAGCCCGAGCTTGGCGGCAATGCGAAGGTTTTTCATGAGTTGGCTAGTGGCTGAGTCATCGACGTCGTCCGGCGGAGCCACCCACTTGCCCGGCCGGATCACGCACAACTTTGGAGCGCTATTTCGTCGGCCGCTGGCCGGACTTGAGCGCCTGCACACTGCCAATTCGTTCGCGGTTCAGGCGACGCTGCCCTAGGCGTCGGCCCATTCCGAACCACGGGTGGGCGAGTCGCCTATCCCACCTGCCGATGCAGAAGATCTCAACGCTGCGCGAGTTGATCTCGCCTTCTAGGGGCTTCAGGCGTCAGCCGGCCGCGCCGCTCCCGATGCCGAAATCGCCCGGCGCCGCTTTGCTGCCGCCCCCACCACCCCCAGCCCCGCCAGCATCAGCGCCACCGTGGCCGGCTCGGGCACCTGCGACACGAAGCTGCGCGAATAGTCGAAGCCCGAGCCGGAGCGCATCACCCAGTCCGGAACCAGCTGCCCGTTCGCGTCGAGCACGCTCGACACGCCGGTCCACAGCAGCGTACTGCCGTAGTCGGACTCTGCCTGCGCCGTCCGAGGGCTGTTGAAGACGTTCAACGCGCTCGCCGATGCGCTCGTCGCCAGGGTGACCGAGAACGGCTGGAAGAAGGTCGGGCTGAAGGTGACCGGAATGCGCATCGTGATCAGCTCCGGCACCTGGCCAGAGGCGCTCGGCACGGCGCTGTCCGACGACACCATCTGCCGGAACGATTCGCCCCGGGCGGTCACCTGGACCGCGGCGGTGGATCGCGATGAAAACCCCGTGGTCGATGCGTTGAGGCCCCCGTCGACGCTGAACGTGGCGACGACCGTGCCCGACTGCCCCGCGCGGCTAGCGCTGGTGATGTTGATCGTGTCGCTGAAGCCGACGGTGGTGTTGACGACCCCACCCGC